>CAYLYE010000055.1:0-5176 GCA_964387325.1 uncultured Planctomycetaceae bacterium | reverse complement strand
CGCGCGCATGTCGCGTCTGGTATCGATCGACATACTCGCGACACCAACGCACTAACCGCTTGCCAAACGGCGCGCGAGGCTCAAGCCACACCAACGCACGTTGCAAGTAGGCCAAGTTGCACCCGAGTACGGCTGCCCCGGCAACGATGCAGGCTATCCCTTGAATAAACGGCAGAAACAGACCGACAATTCCGATCAGGATCAGCGAGACACCGAGAATCCAACGAAAAATGGTGCGCATCATGCGATCAGGCACGGCAATCGGCCACACCCAGTGAACATCGCGACTACCACCAGTAGGACCGGAAGTAATTGCGGACAGGCTGACCGGGAACAAAGGCCGGTCGAACGATAACCGGCGACGCAACTACCGGACCGTACGCCATGACAGGACTATACGCCGTCACCACCGGACTGTAGGCCGTTGTCACAACCGGCGAGTATGCGACCTGCGGAGCATAGTACGTCACCGTGGGACGATAACTGGTCACCGGCACGGCTGTCGCAACGACCGGAGCCGCCGGGGTCATCGCCGTAACATTGGTCGCTGATGGGGCACAACCGACACAACCCGGATTCGAGTACGCCGTCGTCGTCGGAGCGTAATAGGAAGTCGTCGGAGCGTAATACGAGGTGGTCGTCACGGGAGAGTACGCCGTGACGGGGGCATAGCTCGGTACAGGCGCCACGTACGGCACCGGGCTCAGGGTTTGATAATAGATCTGAGCATGGGCCTCGCTACCGAAGAACAACACAAGTCCCAGAAGAATAACCAAGTTGGATCGCACGATGTCGGGTCCTCAGTCTGTTGTCGCTACAACCGGAGTAAATTCACCACGCAACCTCAATCTTAGGTCAGCTTTCTCACTCCGGCAACGAGTTCTCGAAATAACAATTTGAGTCCGCGACGAAATGCTGCCTATTCGCAACACGCAATGGCGGTTGAAGATGCAATTTGACAGCGAACAGCGAGTTCTTGACCGCCCCACAAGCATCAAACTGGGTGATCCAGGGGGGCCTGCTAATCCATTGGCGATCTGCCCTTCGCCGCCTCTCGATCTCGGAGACGTCGAGTTCGCATCGGCCCGAATCGAATTATTATTGACGACTGCGCGGTAAAAGAACCAGGGCGACCATCGGAAGCCCGGTATTTCGCGGCTTCGCGTTGCTCGCCTCGACTCTTTTGCTGCGCATACCTCAATAGGAGAAACGGAATCCTTGTGAACGTCTAACTTGAATCAAACAATTGCCCATTAACGTGGAGAGCGAATTCGAGGGGGCCTTTTAGTTCGCGAGACTCTCGCTCATGGCGTTACGCATCGGTTGGTTCGTTCTCGTGCTCAGTGTGTTTCAGTGGGTGGGACCGATTGCTATGGCGATCGCGCCCCCCAGCTCGGTCCCACAGTATTTGGCCCGAGAGGCGAGCGTGTCGTTGTACGATGGCGATCAGGCGGTGGCCAGCGCGACGCCGGGCATGGTGCTCGATGGTTTGCGTCGTCAGGGGGATTGGATTTGGGCCGGGCGTGGTTGGCTGCGAGACTCAGATGTCGTCGAGATCAACGAGGCCATCCGCTTTTTTACCCAGCAGATCGAGACGAAAGCGACACCGTTCGCGCTCATCAGTCGTGCCCGAGCATTGCTCAACGACCGAGATTTTAGCCGCGCGCAAGCCGATTGCGATGCGGCATTGCTGCTAGATCCAAGCAATGCCCACGCCCGAGTCATGCGAGGGCGTTGCCTCGTCGAGCAAGGACAGCTTGACGCGGCGCTGCTCGATTTCAATCGGGCACTTGAGCTGGACGCCCTGTCGGCAACCGCGTTTTGCTATCGCGGACTGCTGTACTTTCGCCGCGACGACGCAGCGTCGGCGCTTGCCGACCTGAGCCGATCCGTGGAGCTCGATCCGCTCGCGGTGTTCGCGTTTGCGAGTCGGGCCCGAATTCATGTTCGCCAAGGGAGTAACCGCCTGGCACTCGCGGATCTGGACGCGGCCCTGCAGCTGCATCCCGCTTACGTCCCCGCCTACAACACTCGGGCCAACATCTATTTCAGCTTGGGCAATTTCCGATCGGCGGACGAGAACTACACGCGCGCGATTGACCTCGACGGCCAGTTCCCCGAAGTCTACGTGAACCGCGCTGCGACGCGCATTCGCTTGGGCAATCAGCAGGGCGCGCTCGATGACCTGAATCAGGCCATTCAGCTAAAGACCGCCAATCATCTCGCCTATCGCATGCGCGCCCAGTTGCACGAACAGGCCGGCAACATGCGTGCGGCCGAGCAGGACAGCCGTCAGGCCGAGAAACTCGCGCCCCATACCAATCGCTCGACCTAGTCCACCGCGTGGGCAGTCGAACCGATGCGGGCGAACATTCCCGCAGGAGATGGTCTCTCGCCCATCACCGAGTTGTTGCCCTGAGTGTTCTCAAATCCACTTTTTTGATGGGCCCGTTCGAGCCGATCTTGCCCTGCTCAACGACTACGTTTTGACAATATCGCCGTACGTGCTGTCGACGATGGCGCGCAACTCGGCCCGTTCGGCGGCGGGGACCTGAAACTTCTCGAACGTCTGGTGCAAGTCGTCGATGAACGACTCCCACTCGCCCGGCGTAATGTCAAGATGCTCGTGCGAGTCGCGCATCGAGCGGCCCGTGTATTTCTGCGGCCCGCCGGTGGCCCAGCAGACCATTTCGGTCACCAGATACTTGAACCCGGCGCGCGAGACGCGATGGTGCGCCTCGTCCACTTTCGGATTAGCATTCAGGCGGGGGTCATCCATCACGCGGTCGATAAAGTCGTCGACCACGGCGGCGATCGAGTACACGCCACCGAGGCGTTCATAAAGGCTGGGCATGGTGCGGACTCCAAGATGGTTGAGGAGCCGCCGATTCTACAGGGCAATCTCGGTCACTTTCAACGAGGGAAAATCGACCAGCGCGATCGAGTGCGGATTCGCACGGTACAGGGCCCCGGGATTTAGGACCAACGTGCGCCCAACAAGCTGCTGCCGAGCTTCGTGCGTATGTCCGTAGCAGACCAGATCGTATTCACCCGACCGGCAGGCGTGCGCGAACGTGGCGGCATCGTCGCTGTGCAGAAACGCGACGCGGCGCCCCTCGATTTGCAACGTACCCAATGCTTCGTGACAGGTTTGTCCCGCTGCGGCGATGGCCTCCCGCAGGGTGTCACGATCGTAATCGCAATTTCCGAATACGAAATGCGTAGGCCACTGTTTAAACAGCGACACGATGTCGACCGAGCCGATATCGCCGCAGTGAATCACTGCCTGGACGTCGAGCGCTTCGAGCATCCGGACGGCGTCGAGGCAGTAGCCGACATGTCCGTGCGTGTCGCTGACGACGGCTAGTCGCAATGGTGGCGGGGCGTCAGGCATCTTCCCCTCGCGTGTCGTAGCCGCTATGGTTGCGGCTGGATTTTCTTCCCCTGAGCCTTTGTTCCCCCGGTGCCATGACCATTGCAGCCGATCGTTTTGTCGTAGATTTGCCCATCGTATTGGGGGTGCTTGCCTTCGTATTGCTGGTCGCGTGGCTGGGGGTCGCTCGGTACGCCAATTGTACTTTTGCCCAGGTGCCATTCTACCTGGCAAATCTTACCGCGACACGGCTCTTGTGGCGTGCCCAGGTGATTGGCCGCGTTCCGTTTGGTCATGGCCAAGGGGCGGTGGTCGTCTGCAATCATCGTGGGCCGGTCGATCCGGCGTTCATTGCCTTGGCCGTGCATCGGCCGGTGCATTGGATGGTGGCCAAAGAATATTGCGAAGGGGGTCTGTATGGCCTGATCCTGCGCGTGCTCGAGGTGATCCCGGTGAATCGCGGCGGCATCGACACGGCATCGACCAAGTTGGCGGTGCGATTAGCAGCCGAGGGTGGCTTGGTCGGCATGTTCCCCGAGGGGCGCATCAACACGACCGATCAGGTCATGTTGCCCGGTCGGCCTGGCGCGGCGCTCGTGGCCTTGCGCGCTCGGGTCCCCATCGTACCGTGCTATCTGCAAGACTCGCCCGACGACCAACGCCCGTTCCGTTTCATACTGCAACGTTGTCATACCAAGTTGATCGTGGGCGAGCCGATCGATTTATCACCCTGGTACGATCAGGCCACCGACCGCGAGGTGCAGAAGCAGATCACGTTGCGGTTCATGAAAGAGATCGCGCGTCTCGGCGGCTATCCTGACTTCGAGCCGCAATTGGCCGGCCGGAATTGGAAGTCCGACGGCGAACAGGTCGACGTGCAGTAACGCAGGGCAAACTCGATAGTCGCCTCTTGCTCCGTGAGAGGTACATCATGAGCTCGCTACATATTTCAAACGTGCTTTCGCGAAGCGAAAGCCGACCATGTTTTCGCCTTGTAGCGAATTCCGCAGACAGCTCCGCATAGCCGGTCCCTCTGGGACCGGATCGGTTGAGCCACGCCACGTCGTTCGCTCTGAATTCAATACGGCCGGATGTGCAAACTTTGCACATCCGGTCCGAGACGGACCGGCTATGGACACCGGGGATCATCAAACGGTGAAAGTCAAAAAGTCTTGGCCGCTCCTCCGAGCGGTGCTACCATGACGGCAAGATAAATCTAATATCAATGTTCGGTGATTGACGGAGGCAAGAATTGTCCGATTTGACCCCCATCGAGAAGCTCACCATCGAGAAGGCGCTCGGAATGGGCGGCGGCTACGTTCTTGAGTTCACGAACCGAAGCCTGCAGGAGTTCATCGCGGACAGTGTCGGACTGGACATCGAAGATCCGAAATACGCGTATGCCAGCGGGTCCAAGGCCAACCGGCTTCGTGCCTTCTGGAAAGTCGAATCCAACCCAGTTGTCGGTAAGTTGCTGATGGATCTACTGACGTTTGCCCGCGACTTGTCCAGGACCCCTCCCGATGAAGAACTGCTAGAGAAATGTCACCGCGCAGTTGCGAGATTAATTGGGGATAAAGCAATGTCTAATGCTCAACCGCTTATCTTTGTATCCTATGCACGTCCAGACGTCCGAGGCGTCGAGGCCATCGTCGGGCTGCTGCGCGACGCCGGGTTGCGGACATGGTTTGACAAGAAGGATCTCAAAGGTGGTCAGGACTGGGAATATGAAATCCGAAAACGCATTGAGGAGGCATCACTTGTTCTTGTTTGCCTTTCGACCAATGCGGTGGACAGAAAGGG
>CAYLYE010000054.1:0-30214 GCA_964387325.1 uncultured Planctomycetaceae bacterium | reverse complement strand
TATCAGGGCGACCCTGTCGGCCCGGCTCAATTGGCCGCCGAGGCTTGCGAGATCGAGATCGAGCGCTGTCGTAAACCGATCGGCAAGCAGGATCAATATATTGCCGCGTTTGGTGGCGTGGCGGCGTTTCGCTTTTGTCGCGACGGGACGGTCGACGTCGAACGACTGCGGATGTGTGACCGTGATTTACATCGCCTCAGCGCCAATCTGTTTCTGTTCTACACCAACCAGACGCGACAAGCGGCGACCATCCTCAGCGATCAGCGCGAGAACACGCGCGACAATCTGCCCGCCCTCGACGAGATCAAGCAGCTCGCGGTTGAAACCCGCTCGGCACTCGAGCACGGGCAGTTCGATCGTCTCGGCACGATTCTCGATCGAGGTTGGCGACTCAAGCGTTCTCTGGCCACGCGCATCAGCAACCAATCGATTGACGCGATGTATCAACAGGCTCGATCGGGAGGCGCGACCGGCGCCAAGTTGTGTGGAGCAGGGGGCGGCGGATTCCTGATGGCCTATTGCCCGTCGACGTACCATGATCGCCTGCGCGACGTGATGCGCGACCATCGCGAGTTGCCGTTTCATTTTGAGCCCGAGGGAAGTCGCGTGATATTGCACTATCGAAGGACGGCGTGGAGATGAGCATGACCGTCACACAACCGAGCGCCGATCTCCGACGCGCCGTCTTCCTGGACCGCGATGGGGTCATCAATGTCCATCGCGACGATTATGTCAAAGGGTGGCACGAGTTCCGCTTCCAAAGCGATGCTCTGCCGGCACTACAAAAACTCGCATTGCTCGACGTGCTCGTGATCGTCGTCACCAATCAATCGGTCATCGATCGGGGGATCGTGTCGCGATCGACGCTCGACGATCTGCATCGACGCATGTGCGATGTCATCCACTCTAGCGGTGGACGCATTGACGACGTGTTTTATTGCCCGCATCTGCCTCAAGTCGGCTGCACATGTCGCAAGCCGGCCAGTGGCATGCTGCTTCGGGCAGATGAGCGCTATGGCATTGATCTAAGCCGCTCGTTCATCGTCGGCGACCGCTGGAGCGATATGACCGCTGGGCGAAACGTGGGCTGCCGTGGCTTTTGGATCACGGCGGATGAAGCGCCTCCAGCGGACCCTGATGTGACGATCGTATCCAATCTCGGACAAGCCGTGAGTACGATCGTCGACGCCTTGGCTGACGAATTAGTTGTCGCGAGAGCGACGAGTTCGGATCAAGACTCAAACTATTTACATTCAACGACCCGCAAAACGGATTTACGAGCATGAACATTCTCGTCACCGGTGGCTTTGGTTTCCTCGGCAGCCATCTCGTCGAGCGACTGCTGAGCGACCGCGACAATCGTGTCCACGTGGTCGACAATCTCAGCACAAGCCCGCTGCCGTTGGAAGATTTGCTGCGCGAATTGGGACCGCAGCCCAACTTGAGTTGGACCATAACCGACGTTGAGTCGTTTTATCGGGACTTTGGCGATGAACGTTTCGATGCGATTTACCATCTGGCGTCGGTCGTTGGACCGGCTGGCGTATTAAGCCATTCGGGCCGCATCGCGGCGTCGATCATCAATGACACGATGGCTATGGTTGATCTGGCGCTCCGCAGCCGCTGCCGACTCGTCGACATCTCGACAAGTGAAATCTACGGAGGCGGACGCGAGGGATTTTGTTCCGAGTCGATGGCCAAGATCGTTCCCGCCAAGAACTCGGCGCGACTCGAGTATGCCGTTGGCAAGCTCGCTGCCGAGACCGCGCTCGCAAATCTATGCGAGACCAGCGAGTTGGACGCCTGCATTGTGCGGCCGTTCAACATTTCCGGCCCAAGGCAATCAGGGCGCGGCGGATTCGTGCTGCCGCGGTTTGTTGGCCAGGCGCTCTCAGGCCTCGATCTGACCGTGTTCGGCGACGGACAGCAAGTACGCGCGTTCACTCATGTTCGCGATATGGTCGATGGCATTCTGCTCGCCATGCAGCGTGGTCAGCGTGGCGAAGCGTACAACATTGGCAACCCGGCGAATCGCACCACGATCATGACCTTGGCCGAAGAGGTACGTGAGCTTAGCGAGAGCCAAAGTGAGATTCAGCTCGTCGACCCAAAGACGATTTATGGACCGCTCTACGAAGAGGCTAACGATAAATATCCTGATTCGCAACGCGCCATGAGCGAGCTTGGCTGGCAGCCTCGCTATGACCGCCGCCGCACGATTCGTGAGGTGATCGACTATATGCGTTGTCAGCCAGTCGCGTTGCGAGAGCAGCTTCAAGGCTTTGCCACGCCCGTCGTACATGAACCGAAACTTCAACGGCAGGCGAGTTGACTGCTTATGTTCAAGCCTGAACCACTTAAGGTGTCGGTCGTCATGCCCACGTATCAGCGTGCGGCCGTGCTGGCCTCGACCCTGCCGATGCTTTGTGAGCAGACGCTGACTCGGATCGAGATATTGGTCAGCGACGACGGTTCGACCGACGAGACTCCACAGGTTATGCATGCGTGCACGGATCATCGCGTGCGGTATTTGCGTCAGCCGCGACTCGGTATGCCCGGGGTGCTCAACGCAGCACTCCAGGAAGCTCGCGGTGAGTACGTGATGTTTTGTCATGACCATGATTATTATGAGCCCACACTGCTGGCGCGACTGTCGAGCGCGTTGGATCAACATCCCTCGGCCACATTTTCACATTGTGCGATTGTCGTCGTCGATAGCGAAGGCAAGGTAGAGCGCGAGCGGTACCTGGATCGATTTGCGCCGCTCACAGGCGGCGAGGAATTTCTCGATCGCGTATTGCTGCCGCAGCTCGATTCCAAAGTCACGGCTCTGACGATGGTCCGTCGCGCGGCCCTGGGCGGTCGACAGTTGGACCCACGTTTCGAAGCCGTCGCCGATGTCGAACTTTGGCTCTGGCTTTGCACGCAAGGGGATGTGGCTTATGTGAACGAACCGTTGATTCGAGTTCGCGAACGTGACGCTCGCAGCGTGCTCTACGGCAATGGCCTGCGTTGGGTACATCGCGTGCTCGAAGCCAAACGGATGTATTTAGGGCACGTTATCGATCCCGCACGACGTGAGTCCATCGTGGCTAGCTGGCGGCGCGATGCCGATCGTGCTGCATCACAGGAATTGCTCAAGGCGCTGCGACGCGGGGAAGCCGCATCGATTGCGGCGGTTGCCGAGTTCGCGCAGCGAGAGTGCACCCCATGGGGCGCACAGATCGTGCGACAATTGAGTCGCGCCCCGATGAGCGTGGCGCGTGGCATTTTGGAGACGACGCGCTATGCGCATCGCGCTTGGCGCTCGCTTGGCATGCAGCGTGTGCGGCCGACGACACGCCCCCAATCGGTCACTTATTCGCCCCCACTCGATGCGGAGGCTGCGAACCGATGAGCGCCTGGACTCAACTCGACACGGTGCGTGCGCGTCTCGGCTGGGGTGTTGCCGTCTCATTGCTCGACCAGGGGGTCAAAGCCCTGTACGCGCTCGGACTCATCCCATTGCTGGTCATGGCCTGGGGAGCCGAAGGGTATGGCCGCTGGACCACCTTGACCGCGCTCATATCCTTCTTAGCGTTTGTCGATCTCGGAGGCCAAAATTACTTTGCCAATCTCATGGCCTTGGCTCATGCACGCCGTGATGATCGCGAATTTGCTCGAGCCTTGTCACTCGGCGTCTCACTGCTCGGCGCTCAAGGGGTGTTCTGCTTCGTACTGTGGAGCGTGATGCTCGCCTGGGGGGCGATCGCGCCGCTTCCGATCCTCGGCCGAACACTCGATTCCGGTGAGCTTACCATTCTGTTCGCACTGGGCGCTCAGACGTTGCTCATTGCCATCCCCGGCGGTGTGTACACAGCCGTGTATCGCTCGGCGGGGCAGTTCGTGCGCGGCGGCACAATCGGCAACTTGGTCCGGCTCGTGGGGTTCTTTGTGTGTTGCGCTTTGTTACTGCTCGGCGCGACGCCGGTCATCCATGCGCTCGTGCTCCTGTCCATTCACGCACTGTCACTGCTGCTGATCGTTTTCGATACACGGCGTTGCATTCCGGCGTGTCGAAACATGCGGATCGGCTACCAGGAAGCGCGCGAGGCGTTGCCCCATCTTGGTTCGACGCTCGCGTTCTTCTCGTTAGCTGTGTCACAGACGGTTGCCCAGCAGGGCACGTTGCTCGTTGTGGCCACGGTCGTTTCGCCGCTGGCCGTGGCGCTGTTGGCTGCGCATCGCGCGCTGGCCAGCGTAGCCGGCTACGTGAGCGTACTGCTGCAAGGGCCCGTTTTGCCCGAGCTTAGCTTTCTCTGGGGGCAACAGCGATTCGAAGCCTTTCACTTGGCGGCTCAGCGCGGCGCTCGGGTCACCCTGTGGACCACGAGTCTCGTTGCTCTTGGGCTCTGGTTGCTTGGGCCGCTGCTGTTTCCACTCGTGGGTCGCGATCACCTCGCACTCGATTCGCTGCTCTGGGGGCTCGTTTTGTTGCAAAGTGTAGCGGCGGCGGCCTGGGGTTCGTCCGCCTGGAGTCTGTACGCCACGAATCGCCATCAGCGGCTGGCGTCGTGGACCATCCTGGTGTCGTGTGCCACTGTGGCCTTGAGTTACGTCGGGGCACTTCACAGCGGTGTGCATGGCGCGGCGGTAGCGCTGCTCGCGGGCGATGTTGCGCTCGCCCTTGTCATTGTTCCAGGCCTGTCGTCAACGCTCGACCCCGCGGTGTCATTCTCAGCGGCACGAATGGACGAGGTGCCCGCATGAGCATCTCATTTGAACAGACGGTATCTCGCTGGTCGCAGCGACTGCAGTGCGTGCAATGCTCGGCAAGCTTGTCTCACGTCGATGAGCAGCACGAGGCGTCGCTCTCGTGTGCCGTCTGTGGCACGAGCTACGCCGTCACCGATGGGGTCGTTCACTTTAGCTCTGCCGATGCCTTTTACGAGACGCATGGCTTCACTCGTGCCGGACGAGACTTTTCTGACTCGTTGCTAGGTCGATTCGGCGCATATTTTGCCCGGGGGCACTTCTTACACGAGATCACTCGGCATGTCCCGAGCGGCTCGGCGGTCATCGAAATCGGTTGCGGCGGCGGGTCGCGTTACTTGGCGAGACGTTATGAGATGCTGGGGGTCGACTTGTCGAGCCACTCGGCGCGCTGCGCGCGACAAACCTACGGCGCAGCTATTCAGGCTCGGGTCGAGCAACTCCCGCTCGTCGATGGTTGTGCCGATGCACTCGTGTCGAGTTACGTGCTCGAACATCTCGACATGCGGCAAGTCGTCCCCAGCCTGCGTGAGATGGCCCGGGTATTACGGCCTGGCGGAGTCATGCTGCACTGCTTCGACTTGCACGGCGACAGTCCATTTTATCGATGGGCCCGCCGCCAGACTTGGTACCAGCGGCAATTCATCGAGGCCCGCGGACATGCGGGCCTAAGGACGCTTGATACTTGGGTGCGACACGTGGGCGAGGCGGGCTTGAGTGTCGAAGGGGTGCGTCCGTTCTGTAAAGGTTGGCTGCAAGACTTGTCGATCTGGTCGTTTCTTGACGACCCGCAGGTCACAGGATTGCCGAGGTTCTTGGGACGCACGGCCAACCGACTCCGGAGTCGCTTCGGTGGCGCGGCCGATGCGCTGGTCACGATGTGTGACGATGTCACGCGGAAGCTATTAAGCGATCGTTGGGCTGCCAAAGTCATCTTGCGAGCACGGAAGCCCTTATGAACATTCTTTATACGGGTCCCTGCCGTAGCGGCAGCTTAACCGACTTGCGTCGTCGCTCGCTGATCAGAATCGGCCACCAGGTCGATACGCTCGATCAAGTACCGTACCTTGACCGCGGCGCACGCTGGCAGCGGAAAGTGCAGAGCCACTTACTCATTGGACGCGGCGTGTCAGTGTATAATCGCGATCTCGTCGAACGGGCGCGGACCACTCAGCCCGAAATGGTCTATGTCGATCAGGCAATTTACTTGTGGCCCTCGACCGTCAAAGCACTGCGTGATGGTCCCTGGCGATTAGTTCATTACACATCCGAGTTCTTTGGATTCCGCAAGTATTTGTATCGCCACCTATTTCCTGCGGTACCCCTGTACGACGCGCATGTCATCACGAACGAACTCAACGAGCCGGTGTTGAAAACGCTCGGTGCGCGACAGGTCTGTTACACACAGTTCGGTTTCGACGCCGAGCATCATCAGCCACCCGAGTGGGCCCAGGGTGAGCGCGACGCGTACGCCTCGGACGTGACCTTCGTGGGGCATTGGGAAGAGACGACCGAGCGACGCATCGCGGCGCTGCGACGCGCCGGCGTGCAGGTCCGTGTCTGGGGCCCCGGCTGGCGACAGGCCAAGCTGTTGGACGACCGACACACGATTCGCCCGCTCTACGGTTCCCATTATGTTAAAGCCATCGCCGCGGCGCGGATCTGCCTGGGGTTGCTGAGTAAATGGAATTTTAATCGCTCGGCCTCGCGGACGTTTGAGATTCCGGCCATCGGCAGTATGCTAGTCGCCGAACGCACAACCGACCATGAACGTTCGTTTGTCGACGGTCATGAAGCGGTCTTCTTCGACGATGACGAAACTCTGGTCGAGAAGGTGCAGTATTACTTGGCCCATGAAGACGAGCGGCAAAAGATCGCCGCTGCGGGCCGAGCTCGCTGCCACCGCGACGGTTACAGCCACGACGATCGTGTCCGCCAATTATTGGAGGCGATCGCATGAGAGTGCTTGTGCTGGCTGCCGAGTATCCGCCGCTCGTTGGAGGCGTTGGCATTTATGCTCGTAACGTGTGTCGCGGCCTCGTTGCGTTGGGGGTCGACGTGCAGGTCGTTACGTCGGTCGAGGCCGACGAGAATGACGCAAGCAACAACTTGAAGGTCACGCGCATCGGCGGGGCTTTGAACCGGAGGCTGCTCAAAACCCTACCTCTGATCACCGCCGCGCGGCGACTCGCCGAGCAACAGCGGCCCGACTGGCTGCTGGCCATGACGTGGACCCATGACGGAGTTGCGGCCCGCTGGTTATCAGCAAAGCTCAAGGTCCCGTACGCCGTCGTCGTACATGGGTCAGAATTGCTCGAAAGCCGTTCCAGCATACTGCGACGGTTCGTCATGCGACACGTGCTGAGCGGCGCGCGACAACTCATCGCGAACAGCCATTTCACGCGGCAGCTACTTAACCAAGAGGGGTTCGATACGCAGCGTGTGGCCATCGTGCATCCGCCGCTCGATTTGTCCGATTGGTCAAAGCCGGTTTTGCCGGCTGACATGGGCGCACTTAATGAGCACCTGAATCTCAAGGGTCGGCGAGTGCTATTCACTGCGGCCCGCTTGGTACGCCGCAAAGGTCATCTCCAGGTGTTGGAAATCCTTGCTCGGCTCGCCTCGCGTTATCCGGACTTGGTGTACGTCATGACCGGTCGCGGTCCGTACGGCGACGAGTTGCGCGCTCGTGCTCGACAGTTGGGCATCGCTGATCGCGTGCGGTTCGCCGGTTATGTGACGAGCGACGAGCTGCGATGGCTCCACGAACGGGCCGATATTTACATTTCGCCATCGTGCGAGGAGGCCGGAGATATCGAGGGGTTTGGCATTGCGCTCGCCGAGGCCTCGGCCTGCGGCAAGCCTGTCATTGCCGGCGACAGTGGTGGGGTGAGCGATGCCGTGATCGATGGCGAGACCGGTTGGCTCGTCGATCCGCTCGATCTCGCTGCAATCGAACGCGCGGTAATCTCGCTGCTCGATGATCCCGTGATGGCCCAGCGACTCGGACAGCAAGGGCGCGAGCGCGTCGAGCGCGAATTGAGTTGCGAGACTCAAGCGATGCAGTTGCTCGCGTCGCTTACGCTGCGGCGGGAGGTGTCTCTTGAATATGCTTGACCTGCTACCGCCGAGCGTATTGGTGCTGGCTCTGGCGTTTTACGCGCGTCACAAACAAGGAAACTGGCTGGCCCCGGCGGCGATGTTTCCTGCGGTCTGGTCATTGCACATTGTGCTCTCGTTGGTCAAACCGCAGTTTTTTCCCTCGCCCGGCACGCTCTGGTGGATTCTGTTGAGCTTGCTCGCCTTTTATGTTGGCAGCGCGTTGTTCCAATCGCGCACATCAAGCGCGCCGTCTCACCCGACGTTTCCACGTTCGATCGTGTTTCGCCATGCGACCGATGTGTTGCTTGTATGTACGGCCCTGGGAGGTTTGTACACGACACTGGCACAACTATCGGGCATCGAAATCTCGGTCGATAATCTGCCGCTGGCGTATCAGTTCTTGCTTCCGTTTCACTTCGCGGGACCCATGCTCGGCGGGATGATTTCCGCGAGCCGGTCATTGCGTGGTTGGCGACGCTGGCTGGTTTACCTTCCGTTGTTGCCGCCGGCAGGGTTGTCGATTTTGTTCACGGGCCGCACGGCGATCGTGGCGCCGATCCTCGCTTGGCTGGCCGGCTATTGGGCGATCAAGCTCTTTATCACCACAGGGCGATGGCGCGTTCTGACTTGGCGAAACGCCTTCGTCGGCGCCGGAATCTTCGTCTCGTTTCTATTGTTGGGCGTGGGATTGTATCAGTTACGTGGCGCGCGACAGTCGGGCGAGACGTTTACAGAAAAGCTCATCGCCTTTCAAGACGCGGCGCTGCTGGAAGGCTTGGCTGAGACGTGGGATCGTTTTTCGCCCGGCGTTTACGGCAATGTGTATTCGTTTGATTACTACTTTGTCGAGGCTTGGCAGCAGGCCCCCGCGCTCTCTTGGGGCGCAGTAATGTTCACGGGCCCACTCAATCTGCTGGGGATCATTGAAGACCGCTATCCCTTTCCACAGTTTGAGTTGGAGCCAGGACACTTCTCAAATAGCTACACGATGTTCCGTCTTCCGATCGATGACTTTGGGTTTGCCGGATCGCTGGTCTGGTGGTGTGCCCTTGGGTGCCTGCAAGGTTGGGCCTACCGACAGATGTTGCAAGGTCGCTCGATGGCCTGCTTGTTGCTGGCTTGGTTCTACGTCGATGCGTCGCTCATGGGTGGCTACTTTTTTCGCTACAACTCGATCGTGCTCAACTATGTGATCGTTGGCGCTCTCATGTCATGGATGATCTTCGAGCCCGGGGTGATGCGTCGCCGTCGGCCGTGGTTTCGCCTCGGAAGCGACCTCGGACCACAAGGAGCTCAGGCATGATGATCTCCTCTACGCCGCGAGTCTCGATTATCGTCCCCTGCCGGAACGAGGAGCGATTTATTGCGGAATGCCTCGATTCGATCCTGGCCAACGATTTTCCTCACGCGGAGCTTGAAATACTGGTGGTCGATGGCAATAGCACGGATCGGACTCGTGAAATCGTGGGGCAATACGCGCTGCGTCATTCGTGCGTTCAATTGCTCGACAATCCGCGACAGACGACTCCCGTGGCGCTCAATATTGGTCTGCGTCATGCACGCGGCGAATTGCTGATTCGCATGGACGCACATGCCAAATACGATCCCGCTTACGTTGTGAACTGTGTTCGCGCGGCCGACGAGTATGGTGCCGACAATGTGGGGGGCCGTTGCGTGATGGTGCCGCGTCACGACACGCTGCTGGCCCGAGCCCTCGTGCAGGCGATGTCACATCCGTTCGGGGTTGGCAACGCCACGTATCGCACGACCACGCTGACCGAGCCGCGTTGGGTCGACACGGTGCCGTTCTTTTGTTTTCGCCGCGCGGTAGTTGATCGAGTCGGGTATTTCAACGAGTGGCTTACACGCAGTCAGGACTTCGAATTCAGTCAACGACTACACAAGCTGGGAGGCCGTACACTGATGGTCCCCGGCATTGTCTCGTACTACTATTTGCGCACTGATCTGGGAGCGTTTGTGCGGCGCAATGTGCTCAACGGCGTCTGGGTCATCGTGCCGTTCTTGTACACCGACGTTATTCCGGTTCGAATCCGGCACTTGGTTCCCCTCACGTTCGTGCTCACGCTGCTGACGACCGCTCTGGTAGGCGCGTTCTGGTTGCCCGCATGGTGGCTGCTGGCCGTCGTATTGATGGCATACGCCGTGGCTGCGTCGCTCGCTACGATCCATATTGTCCGTCGGACCCGCGAGCTAAACTTGCTTGCGATCATGCCACTGCTCTTCTTCACGATCCATTTAAGCTACGGACTTGGCAGCTTGGCTGGCTTGGTTTTCGTCGCCTATACGCTCTTTCGTCGTGTCATTTCACCGTCCTCTAATAACCCCGTCACTTCGTTAACGAGTTGATGTCATGATCCGTTCGTCAGCCACGCCCGACATTCGTCGCATTCCGTTCTTTGATTATCCCCACCTGTTGCGTCCGCACGAAGAGGAGTTGATCGCGGCGGTCACGCAAGTCATGCGTCGTGGCGCGTATATCCTGCAAGGGGACTTGCGCGAGTTCGAAGAGCGGGCGGCCGAGTACATCGGCGTCAAGCATGTACTCGGAGTTGCCAATGGCACCGATAGCTTGCAAATTATTTTGCGGGCGATCGGCATTGGTATTGGCGATGAGGTGATCCTTCCCTCGCACACCTACATTGCCACGGCGGCCAGTGTGCATTTTTCGGGTGCAACACCCGTGCTGGTTGAATGTGGAGACGACCATTTGATCGACCCAGCCGCAGTAGCCGAGGCGATCACTCCGCGTACTCGGGCCATTATGCCCGTGCATCTCAACGGCCGGACTTGCGACATGCCCGCGTTGCTGAAACTTGCGGAGCGACATGGTCTCGCAATCGTCGAAGACGCGGCACAGGCGATTGGCGCTAAGCTGTTAGGGCGTAGTGCCGGTACGTGGGGCATTGCGGGCTCGATTAGTTTGTATCCGGCGAAAATCCTCGGCTGCTTTGGTGACGGCGGCCTGGTGATGACCAACGACGATGCGGTCGCCGCGCAAATGGCGCTGCTGCGTGATCATGGTCGCAACCCCGAGGGTGAAGTGGTTGCCTGGGGCGTGAACTCGCGGTTGGACAACCTGCAGGCGGCCGTATTGAACGTGAAGCTCAACTACCTGAACGAGGAAATCGTGCGTCGACGCGAGATTGCCCGGCGTTATCGCCTGGGGCTCCAGGCAATCGACGACCTCACTTTGCCGCCTGGCCCCGACCACGTTGGCGATCGATACGACGCATTCCAGAATTACGAGATCGAATCGGGGCGCCGCGACGAGTTGCGAGCGTGGCTCGAGCAACATGGCATTCGCACAATCATTCAGTGGGGAGGCAAAGCCGTTCATCAATTTCACGGCCTGGACTTGGAGCACGTCCGACTGCCTCGTACCGAGCGATTGTTTACCCGCTGTTTCTTGCTTCCGATGAATACGTCGCTCAGCGATGACGACGTGGAATACATTTGTCACATGATCCGGGAGTTTTACAACCGTGATTAGTTCATCACAACTTCCACAATCCGAATTGGCCTCATTAGCCGATCCGCAACAGCATCACGACCCGATTGAGTTGGCCGGGAATGATCCTGCTTGGCTCATCGCGGCGCTTGATACCATGCTGGTCATTCGACAGAGTGAAGAGTGCATTGCCGAGTTGGTCGAGAAACGCGAGACCAAGGCGCCATGCCATCTGGCCATAGGTCAGGAAGCAGCGGCCGTGGGAGTCGCCCGACATGTGAAGCAGGGAGATCGCGTGTTTGGAGCGCACCGCTCACACGCTCACTACTTGGCACTCGGGGGGGACGTGTTCGAGTTGCTGGCCGAGGTGTTGGGGCGCCTGCCGGGTTGCTCGCGCGGCATGGGAGGTTCGATGCACCTCACGTCGCCCGAACACAACTTGCTCGGCACGGTTCCACTCGTCGGCGCGACGATTCCCCTGGCCGTCGGTGCAGCGCTCGCGGCTCAACTCGATGGCGGAGATGCCCTGGCGGTGGCATTCTTTGGCGACGGAGCATGCGAAGAAGGTGTGTTGCACGAATCGCTCAATCTGGCGTCGACCATGCAGTTGCCGGTGCTATTTGTGTGCGAGAACAACCTCTTCAGTAGTCATCTGCATATCTCGCTGCGTCAGCCGAGCGACCGCGTAGCACGCTACGCCGAGGCGCATCGCATGCCGACCGCCGTGATCGACGGCAACGACGTGGTCGCCGTGGCTCAAGCGACGGCCCAAGCAGCCGAGCACGCTCGCAATGGTCTCGGACCGACGTTCATCGAGGCGGTCACGTATCGGTGGCGCGGTCACGTGGGACATCGCGAAGACAACGACGTTGGCGTGCGTCGCCATGTTGATTTGGAATTATGGAAGCGACGCGACCCAATCCGGCGATTGGCCACGGCCCTGATTCAGGCCAACCACTTGACCGAGGTCGAGTATACCCGGCGGCAGCAGCACTCGGCCGACACGGTTGCTGACGCTATTCGTCGAGCCCGACAGGCACCGTGGCCTCCGGCGGAACAGTTGCTGGGTCCGGTTTACGCGAATTGACCATGTTTCTTGATACGACAACAGCCCCCTGACGGGCGAGCAAAATCCTGAACAGCGAACGAGCAGCGATATGATCCGTCTCAATTACGGCGAAGCGATCCGCAGCGGTTTTGAATTTCTGATGAATCGCGACGAGCGCGTGTTTTGCATCGGTCAGGGGCTGTGGAGCCCGTGGTATGTTGGCAACAGCATGACCGATTTGGACCATCAGTTCGGACGTCGCCGGGTGATCGACACGCCGGTGTCGGAACTGGCCTGTACGGGAGCAGCGGTCGGCGCGGCGATCTGCGGCTATCGACCGATCGTTATTCACCCTCGCATCGACTTCATGTTGCTGGGTGTCGACCCGATCGTGAATCAAGCGGCCAAGTGGCGACACATGTTCGGTGGCCGTTCCTCGGCGCCAGTCACAGTGCGAGCGATCATCAATCGTGGCGGTGAACAGGGAGCGCAGCATAGCCAGGCGCTGCACGCATGGTTTGCGCACATCCCCGGTCTGCGCGTGGTCATGCCCGCCACGGTGGCTGACGCTCGCGATTTGCTTATCGCCGCCGTGCTGAGCGACGATCCTGTGATGTACATCGACGATCGCTGGCTCTATGACGACGTTGCCGATTTGGATGAGCCGCAGGCCGTCGACTTGCGGACCCAAAAGCCGCAAGTGCTCAACAGCGGCGATGACATCACCCTGGTCGGGGCCGGCTTTAGCACCAAGCTGGCTCTACAAGCGGCTGAGCAACTCGCCACCGCCGGAGTCTCGTGCGACGTGGTCGACCTGCGGCAGATCAATCCGCTCGACATCGAGCCGGTTGCCGAGAGCGTGAGCAGAACGGGTCGACTCCTCGTGATCGATGGAGGCTGGAGCACATGCGGCTTGGCCGGAGAAGTGATCGCGCGCGTGAGTGAGACCATTGATCCGCGACGGTGGCGTGCTCGAGCATGTCGACTCACATTGCCCGACGCCCCGGCACCGACTAGCGCTGCGCTCGAGAGTCTTTATTATCCGCGAGTCGAAGACGTGGTTCGACTCGCCCATCAGGTGTTGGAAAATAGTCATGATCAAACGAGCATTCGATATCCTGGTCGCCCTGTGCGGGCTGATCGGTAGCGCCCCGATCTTGTTGCCGGCCTGTTTGGCGATTTGGTGGCAAGATTATCACAGTCCCTTTTATATCGCGCCGCGGGTGGGTCGCCGAGGGCGGTCGTTTCGTATGGTCAAGCTACGGTCGATGGTCGTCCGCGCCGATCGCAGCGGGGTCGATTCGACCGCGGGCAATGATCCGCGAATCACAGCCGTCGGCCGGTTCATCCGCAAGACCAAGCTCGACGAGTTGCCACAGTTATGGAACGTTCTGCGCGGCGATATGAGCCTGGTCGGCCCGCGTCCGAATGTCGATCGGGAAGTGGCTTTGTACACCGCGCCCGAGCGTGGCTTGCTCGAAGTGCAGCCGGGGATCACTGATTTTTCGTCGATTGTGTTCGCCGACGAGGGAGACATTCTGCACGGGAAAGACGATCCCGACTTGGCCTACAATCAACTCATCCGACCGTGGAAGAGCCGGCTCGGGTTATTCTACATCGATCATCGCGGCGTGCTGCTCGATGTGCGGTTGATCGCCTTGACGGTGCTGGGCGCGATCTCCCGGCGGCAAGCGTTGTTGGGCGTGCATCGCACGTTGCAGCAACTTGGCGCGTCGGAAGAACTGTGTCGCGTGGCGCTGCGTGACGAACCGCTGACCCCACGTCCGCCGCTGGGTTCCGATTCGCTCGTGCTGTCGCGTGCCGCGACCGTCTAATCGATTCTTTTATTCATCCACGAACAGAATGAGCAGCTGCGATGGCGACAATAACCACACCTCCGATGGACTTCACAACGGTCACCGAGACCGGGCGGACTCAAATCACGCGCGAGGCCGCGGCGATGATGTATTGCCGCTACCGCTGGGCACGCGACTATGCCGAGAGACGCCGCGTGCTCGAGGTCGCCTGCGGTTCGGGACAAGGTCTCGGCCTGATCGCCGAGGTGGCCCAAAGTGTTGTTGCGGGGGATTGCACAGCCGCGTTGGTCGAGCAAGCCCAGGCCAAGTTCGGCGATCGCGCCTCGGTCTTACAACTCGACGCCCATGAGTTGCCCTTGCCCGATGGTTCGTGCGACGTCGTGTTACTGTTCGAGGCCATTTATTACTTGGCTGATCCAGGGCGTTTTCTGATCGAGTGTCGTCGCGTGCTGAGTGCCAACGGCGAGGTGTTGATCTGTAGTGCGAATCCGGAGCGGCCGGACTTTAATCCCAGCCCGTACAGCCATCGTTATTTCTCGGCAAGTGAGCTGGCTCAGCTATTAAGCGCGCACGGTTTTGCGCCGCGCGTGTGGGGCGCGTTTCCCGTAGCGACACGCTCGCTGCGCGACGTTGTGCTGATGGGACTCCGCAAGTTGGCCGTGAAACTGAATCTGATGCCGAAAAAGATGGGGGGAAAAGCCCTGCTGAAACGACTGTTTTACGGTTCGCTGATCGAGGTGGACGAAGTCCGCGAGGGAATGGCACCCCGCGAGCCACTCGTGGAACTGTCCCCCACGGGGCCATGCCACGGCTTCAAAGTCATTTACACCGCAGGGACACGCTGCACTACGGACCAGTAGCCGAGATGGCGCCTTGTGACGTCGTCGTGTTAATGACTTTGGTCGCGGCAGTAAAGCTGAATGTCTGTGATATCCATCGCGCGAATGCTTGCGACGGAGTCTCTTGCAGGATGAGCAAGTCACCCGGCTGCACATTGATTCGCTCGCGCGCGTCGCGCATCGCCCGGTCGAGATCGACCCGAATCACGACTTGACCACCTCCAGGGGTGCGTCGCACAACCGAGAGCTGACTCGGCGAGGGGTTGCCGATGCCCCGTTTGAGCAAGTCGCCTGCTAGGTTGCTGCCGCCGAACGCTCCGTTGATGATCGCTCCTTTGACCTGCGTGATCGCCTCGACCACGTCGAGATCGTAATCGCGCGGCAGGACAAACTCGCCCGACGGGAGCAGGCCTCCGGTGTAGAACACCTCTGTGACACGGGCATTGACGAACACCACGTCACCGTTGTGTAACACGGCATCTTCGGGCGTGAAGGGCATGGCATGGCCAGGAGGCGAGCGGAGCGGGATCACCGTCACCTGCTGACCATTGGCCAAGCCGCGAGCCGAGGCTCCGGGCTTCAAGTCAGACAGTTGCTGAATGAGGTGCGATTGGTTTTGAGCGTTGCGAAAGATCACGACTTCGTCGTAATTGTCGAGCCCCGGTAGGCCACCCGTTTCGGTGAGAGCGCTGAGTACGTTGTTCTCGTAGGCGCGCAGATAGACCACGTGTCCGCTGCCTCGTTTGGATCCGAGAGTGACTGCGTTACCATTGCTGGTCGTGGCGAAGCCGCCGCTCTCTTGACGTAGCACGAGTACGCGAATTTGCCGAGGCTGCATGAGCGTGACCACGATTTTGCCTCCGCCCGGGGTAAATATCCCTTTGCGAACGTAGGCCTGTCGGATCGCGTCCTCGACGGCTGTGATGCTGAGCGAGTCGACCGGCACGGGTTCGATCAACGGCAAGGCGATCGTGCCGTTCTCTCGCACTTGAATAGGGAACCCGAGTGTCGGCGGCAATCCACGCCCGATTGGATTGATCTGCGAAGGGAAATACACCGGCGGATTGTAAGTCTGCTCGGTGCCCACGGCCGGCAGAATGCCATCAATATAGACGCCGAGCACGTCGTTGGCCCCGATTTGGTAGATCGGCGGCGGCGCAGGGGCGAGCAACGTCAATGGGATCGTGCGGCACGCTTCTCGCGAACCGCTAATCAAGTCGGGGGGCAATTTTCGCACCGGCACGCCATTCAATGCCGGGTTGGTCAGCGCCGCGCAACCCATCGACAGAGCCAACGAGATCAGCAACACCGTCGCGATCAGTGGATACCAGAGGCGTTGAGATCGGTGCATGAACCGTGGCATCAGAACCTCCTCGACCATGAAGGAGGTAATTGAGCCTGCGGCGTTGAGCGCGTTGCCTGGGGTAATAACTCGGGACCATTCACTGGAGCAGCGGCTGGCGTTGGGAGCGGCGATACCGGAGGCGCTGGTGACGGTGTGGGGGTCGGCACGAGCGTTGCTGGTGGCACGCTCGACGGGGTAGGCCCCAATGCCCCGCCCGGCAGCATCGCTGGCGAGGTCATGGCGAGCGCCGTGGGAAGCTTCATCCACGGAGCATGCGGACCTTCGCGCGCTGTCGTCGTCCCATCACGAAAGCCGCTGTACCAATCACAGATCGCGCGATAGCCGTCGGGGGTTTGGTACTCGCTGCGCCAATAGTCGCGCGGGGGCAGCGAGGGCGGATCGCACTGCGCCCCGGCGTATAAAAAGTCGGCGTACCCTTCCTCGAAACCGCGTTGATAGTCTTTCGAGAACGACGCGCCGCTGTGCTGTCCACACCAGCTCGACCAGGCTTCGCGCGCCAATCGCTCGTTGCGACGCTGCTCGCGTCGTTTTTCCATCCAGACGGGATACTGCCATGGCGCAACGATCAGGTTCTGCACGGCCATTTCGGTGACCGTACAGCCTGTCGTCGACAGACAAAGTAATAGGAGAACGAGTTTCTTCGCCCGCATGATGACCGTGCCATGATTTCAGACCTCAACCGAAATGGCGAGGTACAATCGGCATGATTGCTATCGGCTGCAAGCATGGACGGACCGAGAAAAATGGCGCTAGCCGCTATGACCGCTTCAAGCAGAATAGCATAGGCGGAATAATCGTTACGACCCGACACGCGGCGCTGCACTGCGTTGCCAGGGGACGTCGGCCACGCCCGCCGAGCGATTCACGCTACGAGCCATGACAAACAGCCAATCACTGAGTCGATTCAGGTAGATGACCAGCGAGGGCTCGATGGTTTCGCTGGCAGAAAGGCTCACGAGATGCCGTTCGGCGCGGCGTGCGACGGTCCGCGCCAGGTGCAAATGTGCCGCTCCGCGAGTGCCTCCGGGAAGAATAAATTGCTTGAGCGGTTCGAGTGTCGACTCGTGCTCGTCGATTTCCCGTTCGAGTTGTTCGATCTGCGGCGCGTCGATCACGTGCAGGTTGAACTTGGCCGGGTCGGGGGTCGCCAACTCGGCTCCGAGGTCGAATAGTTCACTCTGAATCCGGGCGAGGGCCGCGTCGAGCTCGGCGGGCAACGACTCGCACCGGGCCGCTCCTAAGACGGCATTCAACTCGTCGACCGTGCCGTAGGACTCGATGCGCGGCGCGTCTTTGCGAATCCGCGGTCCACCGAACAGCCCCGTGAGTCCGGCATCGCCTGTCTTGGTGTAGATTTTCATGAACGAATGTCTCGATTGGAATGAACTTGCGTCGGCGCGTGGCACTCTGCTCGCCCACGGTCTATAATTCAGGCCTCGCCATTGTAGAACGAACCTGCCGCGGAGTCGCCCCATGTTGAAGCGTGCTTATCCCCTGTTTGCCATTGCGATCGTATCTGCCGTTACCTCGATCGGGCAGGCCGAGGATTCGGTCGAACCCCGCTACCTGAGCAACGTGCGACAGGTGACCAGCGACTTTGTGAAAGCGGGCGAAGGATATTTTTCTCCCGACCAGCAGTCGATCATCTTTCAGGCCGTGACGCGAGACTATCCATTTTATCAGATCTACACACAACCGCTCGCAGGGGGCAAAGCCAAGTTGGTCAGCACGGGACACGGTCGCACGACCTGTTCGTACTTTAGTCGCGACGGCAAGAGTATCTTGTTCGCATCGAGCCACCTCGATCCGCAAATGTCGCAAACCGAAGCGAACGAACGCAAACAGCAAGCCGAGGACGCGGCCAGCGGTCGCCGACGACGCTATGAGTGGGTGTTTGACCCGAACACCGACATCTTCACTGCCGATTTAGATGGTAAGAACCTGCATCGACTCACGACCGAGATGGGCTACGACGCCGAAGGGGCGTACTCGGCCGACGGCAAGCTGATCGCGTTTTGCAGCACGCGCGATGGCGACCCTGATCTGTACGTGATGAACGCCGACGGCAGTGGTGTGCGCCAATTGACCAACGCGAAGGGCTACGATGGCGGTCCGTTCATCTCGCCCAACGGTCGCTTTGTGGTATTCCGCAGCGATCGCGAGAAGACTGACCATTTGCAAATCTTTGTGATTGGCATCGATGGCAAGCACGAGTCGCAATTGACGACCGACTTGAACAAAGTGAATTGGGCTCCGTACTGGCATCCCTCGAAACCCTATTTGATCTGGACCGGGGCCGACCACTCGATTCCCGACCAACGGCCAAACTACGATCTGTGGCTGATGAAGTACGCGGAGAAGGATGGCAAAATCGTGCCGGCCGGGCCCATCGAGCGCGTCACCGATCATGGCGGGGCCGACGTGCTGCCGGTTTTCTCGCCCGACGGGACCAAGTTGATGTGGACCGCCAGTCGCTCCGTCGACCGCAGCAGTCAACTGTGGATCGCCGACTTCAAACTGCCCGAGTAGCGCGACGCGCAGGAACGGCATGGCGTGTGGCGTTATTAACCCCCGGAAAAAGTCGTTCATCCATCGACCCCGAAGGGATGAAGGATGAACACGGAACGCTCCCGTGATGACGCTCTTCTATTGATCACAGAGTACGGAGCATTTATCACTTTTTACCGCTACTTTTAGCGTCATCCTTCACCTGCATCGTGCGGGCGGTTATAGTTTGGACACGATTTTTGCCCCCTGCCCGTTATTTTCCTGCCGGAGAGTTGCTCATGTTTTTGGCTCACTGCGTGCGCGGCGTCGCGCGTCTCGGTAGCGCTCTGTCGTTGTTGGCTGCGACGGTCGTAGCCCAAGAGACCGTCGTTCCGCCGATGTTCAAGGATTTGCAGAATCCCGAGTCCGTCGCCATCAGCGCGGATCTAAAAATTTACGTCACCGTCATCGGTGAGTTCAACAAAGATGGTGACGGTTCGGTCGCGGTGTTCGAAAAAGCTAAGCGTACCACGCTCGTTGGCAACCTGAACGACCCCAAGGGGATCGTCCTCAGCGGCAACTTTCTGTACGTGACGGACAAGACGCAGGTCCTGAAGATTTCGCTCGATGGCAAGTCGAGTGTGCTCGCCGCTCCCGAAGCGTTTCCCGTCGCGCCGAAGTTTTTGAACGACATCGAGGCTGACACGGCCGGCAACCTCTACGTGACCGACAGCGGCGACCTGCAAGGGGGCGCTGGAGCGGTGTACAAGATTTCCTCGGGCGGCAAGGTGACGACCGTGATCGACAGCAAGAACCCGGCCGTCAAAACGCCCAACGGCTTATTGATGGACGGTCCCGATCATTTGCTGCTCGCCGACTTTGGCTCGGGCGAATTGCACCGGCTCAAAATTGCCGATGGTTCGTTGACCAAGATCGCCGATGGTTTCCCCGGAGCCGATGGCTTGGCCCGCGATTGGGACGGCAATCTGTATCTCTCGCAGTGGAAAACCGGCGAGGTGTCGGTGCTCCGCAATGGCAAGGGGCCGGCTCAGCGGATTAGCAAGCAGTTCAAGGCCGCGGCCGATATCTGTATCCATCCCAAGGCCGGTCAGATTCTTGTTCCCGACATGACTGCCGGTACGCTCACCCCGATCTCGTGGGTCTCGAACAATCCGGCGAACGTTGATTCCTCCTTGTTGGCGGTGAAGCCCGAACACGTTTATCAAGAGATCGAATTCGATCGCCCGATCGTGTTGACACACGCAGGCGACGGATCGAACCGTGTGTTTATTGCCTCGCAAAAAGGCAAGGTATTCGTGCTCCCGAACGACCCACAAGCCTCGCAAGCCAAGGTGTTTTTCGATTTGAGCAAGAAGACTCGTTACGCTGACAACGAGAACGAAGAAGGCTTCTTGGGCTTCTGCTTCCACCCGAAATTCAAAGAGAACGGTCAGTGCTTTGCCTTCTACAACACGACCGACACGCCGCACACGACCGTCGTGTCACGGTTCCGCGTGTCGAAAGATAATCCGAATTTGGTCGAGGCCAGTAGCGAAGAAGAATTGTTGCGGATCGCGCAGCCGTATTGGAATCACAATGGCGGCACGATTGCGTTTGGTCCCGATGGTTACCTGTACATTGCGCTCGGCGACGGCGGCAAGGCCAACGACCCGCACGGGAACGGCCAGAATCTCGGCACGCTGCTCGGTTCGATCATGCGCATCGATGTCGATCGCAAGGACACTGGTCTCGGCTATGCCATTCCAAAGGACAATCCCTTTGTGGGCAAGAGTGGCGCTGCGGGCGAGATATGGGCCTATGGTGTGCGGAACATTTGGCGTCTCTCGTTCGATCGACTCACCGGAGCGTGCTGGGCCGCCGACGTCGGTCAAGATATTTGGGAAGAAATCAACATCGTTCGCAAAGGGGACAACCTCGGTTGGAATCTGCGCGAAGGCATGCATCGTTTCAAGGCCGAAGGCGCTGCCCCGCGGGCTGACATGGTCGAGCCGATTTGGGAGTATCACCACGACATCGGCAAGAGTGTGACCGGCGGACATGTCTATCGTGGCAAGCGCGTGCCGGACCTCAATGGCCTGTACGTGTACGCTGACTACGTCACTGGTCAACTCTGGGCGCTCAAGTACGACGACGCCGCGAAGCGTGTCACCGCCAATCATCCGATCGTCGGCAACACCGCGCCGGTCATGTCGTTTGGCGAGGACGAGGCGGGTGACGTCTACTTCATGACGGTCAACGGACGCATCTTCCGCTTTACGAGCGGCAAGTAATCGTCGCCTAACGACCGAGTTCAAGCTGAGTTTTCAGAGGGTCCGCGCTCCGGTGCGGACCCTCTCGTTTTTGAGTCCCAGGCGTTGAAAAGCGGGCCTTGGCCGACAGATAAAATCGATTCGCAAAGGGGGCAGCGACGCACTGGCAGAGGCCGTAAAAAATCGTTTCGCAAATCTTTTACACGCTTAAACTTGCGATCAGGCCGGATTCGTCCGGGCCGCTAGAGTAATCGGCCTCGATCGGCTATATTGGGGCCTGCTTAGCAGGTGGCCGCTTGGATTCGAGCCGACCCCCTGCAACCTGAGCGCCGCTGGCGCTTGGGCCCCCTGCGCCCTGTTTGGCTGGGGACCGTTTTTGAGACCGAAAGGAGTTGGTGTTGGCTTCAGATAATGATGACAATGAACCGATCGACGAAGGCGCAGCGGACGGCAGTCTAGCCCCCGTCGTCGAAGGCAAACTGATTGATATCGCCATTGAGCAGGAGCTCAAAAACAGTTATCTGACGTACGCCATGAGCGTGATCGTCAGCCGGGCACTGCCCGACGTGCGCGACGGTCTCAAGCCCTCGCAGCGACGCATCCTGGTCGCGATGAACGATCTGAACCTCACGCCAGGTGCCTCTCGAGTCAAGTGCGCCAAGATCAGCGGCGATACGAGCGGCAACTATCACCCTCACGGCGAGAGCGTGATTTATCCAACGCTCGTCCGTATGGCGCAAGATTGGAACATGCGCTATACGCTCGTCGATAAGCAAGGCAATTTCGGGTCGATCGCCGGTCTCCCGCCAGCCGCCATGCGATACACCGAAGCCCGCATGTCGGCGATGTCGGCGATGATGATGGAGGACCTGAAGCTCGACACGGTCGACTTTATTCCCACCTACGACGAGAAGCGGCTTGAGCCTACGGTGTTGCCGAGCAAGTTCCCGAACCTTCTCGTCAACGGAGCCAACGGCATCGCGGTGGGCATGGCCACGAGCGTGCCGCCGCACAATTTGACCGAAGTGTGTAATGCCTTGATCCGCCTCATCGACGAGCCAAATACGTCAATCGACGAGATCATGGAAATCCTGCCGGGGCCGGACTTCCCGACCGGCGGAATTATCTGCGGTCGCAGCGGTATCCGGCGCGGCTATTACTCCGGCCGCGGCACCATCACCCTGCGAGCCCGTGCGCGCATCGAAAACGTCGGCAAGAACCGGCAACGGATTGTCGTCAACGAAATTCCCTACCAAAAGTCACGCGACCCGATCGTCGAGCGGATCGCTGAGTTGGTCAACGAGGACCGCATCAAGGGGATCTCGGGCATTCGCGATGAGAGCGATCTGAAAGAGCCCGTCCGGCTCGTGATCGACATCAAGCGCGATGGCGACGCCGAGGTGGTTCTCAACCAGCTCTACCAGTTCTCGCCGTTGCAAGACACGTTTTCGCTCATCTTCCTGGCGCTGGTCGACGGCAAGCCGCGGATGTTGAGTATCAAAGACATGCTCGACGAGTTTATCCGTCATCGGGTGATCGTCATTCGCCGCCGCACGCAGTTCCTGCTGGCTCGAGCGCGTCAACGCAAGCACACGGTCGAGGGTTTGCTGCTGGCGTATGCGAACATCGACGAAGTGATTCGCGTGATTCGCACGTCGAAGACCCAGGCCGAGGCCAAGACACGATTGATGACCATCGAGTGCCCGGCAGCGATGATGCGTCGCGCCTTGGGTGACGGCGGCTTCGATCTCTTCCAGAAAGAACGAGGTGATCGCGAGTCGTATACACTGACCGCTGTGCAGGCCGACGCCATTCTGCGGATGACGCTCGGTCAATTGGTCAACTTGGAAGAAGAAAAACTCGGCAATGAGTTTAACGAGTTGCTTAACGAGATCTCCGAATATCTGCGGATCCTGTCCGACGAAAAGCACATGCTGCAGATCATTCGCGACGATCTTGTGGAAATCCGCCGCAAGTACGGTGACGACCGCCGCACCGAAATCAGCGGCGAAGAGCTGGGGAACATCGACCTCGAAGATCTGATCACCGAAGAGAACATGGTGGTCACGATCTCGCATCAAGGCTACATCAAGCGCACCCCAGTAAGCACCTACGAGGCGCAACGCCGCGGCGGCAAGGGGATCAAAGGAGCCAAGAGCGAAGACGAGGACCCGATCCAGCACTTGTTTGCCGCCAGCACGCACGACTACCTGCTGTTCTTCACCAATCGCGGCAAGGTCTTCTGGCAGAAAGTGTACGACTTGCCCCAACTGGGACGCGAGAGCCGTGGCCGCGCGATCGTCAACCTGCTCAACCTGGGCGAAGGCGAAAAGGTCGCGGCCTGTAAGGCTGTGCGTAATTTCGCCGAGCCCGAGCATTACCTTATCATGGCCACGCGCCGTGGCTTGGTGAAAAAGACGCCGCTGGAACAATACGGTCGGCCGAAAAAAACCGGTATCATCGCCATCAACCTCCGCGAAGACGACGAGTTGGTCGATGTGGCCATCACGAAGACGGGAGACGAGATCATCTTGTCGACCGCCCTCGGCATGGCCATCCGCTTTAGCCAGGCCGACGCCCGCGCCATGGGGCGCAATTCGACCGGTGTCAAAGGCATCAACCTCACCAAAGCCGATCGGCTCGTGGGCATGGTGGTCGCCGACCCCGACGCGACCTTGCTCACCGCTTGCGAAAATGGCTACGGCAAACGCACGCCGTTCGGGCCTAACGACCCGAGCTTGGTTCAAGTGGCCGATGCGGGTGACGACGAAACGGTCGAAACACCTCCCGTCGAAAGTGAGGCGGAAGCGGACGACGACAGCGACAGCTCGGGGCGTCGATACCGCACGCAACGTCGCGGCGGCAAGGGTTTGCGCGACATCAAAACTACCGACCGCAATGGTCCCGTGATTGGCATTTGCTCGGTCATCGATCAGGACGAAGTGCTCATGATGACCGCCCGCGGCAAGATTCAACGAGTCAAGGTGAGCGATATGAGCGTGATTGGCCGCAACACGCAAGGCGTGAAGATCATGTCGCTCGATGAGGGCGACACGCTGGCGGCGATCGTCCGCGTGCCGCGCGAAGAAGCTCCTCCCGAGGTGGCGTCGTGAAGATCACGTGACTCACGGGTAACCCCGCCATGAACCTGATGGTGTCGGCTCGGCAAGTCGCTGCGAGATTGAAACGTGATCAACGGCGGCTCGTGTTGGCCGAAAGCTGCACGGCCGGGCTCATCTCGGCGACCCTAGCGCGCGTGCCGGGCATCTCCGAGTGGTTGTGCGGGTCGGCGGTCACCTATCGCGATTGGGTCAAGGAACACTGGCTGGGCATCGCAGAGAGCGAAATCGACAAGTACACGGCGGTCAGCGAGCCGGTCGCCCGCAGCATGGCATTGGGCGTGTTGCGGCGGACCCAGGACGCGGAGTTGTCGCTCTCGATTACCGGACACCTAGGCCCCAAAGCTCCGCCCGACCTCGACGGCGTCGTGTTCGTTGCGCTGGCCCAGCGTTGGGAGCGCGACACCAAGGTATTGCAAGTGTTCGAGCACAAGCTCAAGAAGGCGTCGCGATACCAGCGTCAGCAAGAGGCGGTCGACGTGGCGTTGCACGATTTTCTAAAACTCTTCAAGTAAGCGGAGGTTGCCGAGATGACGTTGACCTTATCGCGCCGCGCGCTGTTGCAAAGTTCGCTCGTAGCCTTTGCCAGTGGACCACTCGTGGCGCAAGAGCCCCCCGCCGAGAGTTTCTCGTTTGCGCACCTCACCGATATGCACGTGCAAAGCGAGCTGGGGGCGGCCGATGGCTTTCGGCAGTGTCTTGAACACGTAAACCGCTTGAGTCCGCGCCCCGACTTTGTCATCACCGGCGGCGATCTGATCATGGATGCCCTGGCCGTCGATCACGAGCGGATTGGCCAACAGTGGCGGCTGTTCGACGAGAGCCTCAAGGTGCTCGAACTGCCCGTGTTTCATACGATCGGCAATCACGATGTCGCCGGTTGGTCCCCCTCTGCCAAGTTGGCGCGTGATCACGTCGACTACGGCAAGCGAATCTTTGCTGACCGTTATGGACAAGGTCGCACGTATCGGAGTTTCGATCACCGCGGTTGGCACTTCATCCTGCTCGACTCGATCGGCCAGGACTCGAAAACGTTCGATTACTTTGGGCAAATCGACGAGCCGCAGCTCGATTGGTTGAAGCAGGACCTGGAACAAGTCGGTCGCGAACGTCCGATCGTGATCGTGACGCACATTCCGTTCTACTCGACGTGGCATCAAGTGAGCTTGGGGCCGGAAAAGCCGCTTGGGCCCAAGGCCCTGATCACCAATAGCCCCGAGGTGCAGAAACTCCTGAAGCCGTACAACGTGCGGCTCGTGCTTAGCGGTCACGGCCACGTGCGCGAGCGCATCGAGGTCGCGCATCAGGTACATATCCAGTCGGGCGCCGTGAGCGGATTGTGGTGGAAGGGCCCCGTCCATGGCGACGCCGAGGCGTACGGATTGGTGACCTGTCGCGGCCAAGCCTTCGAGTACCGCTACGAGAACTACGGCTGGCTAGCACGCAAGCCGAGCTAACGCTCAGCGTGTCTGAGCCGCGCGCGCGAGCATACTCACGCAGACGTGAGCATGACACCAGTCGCGCGACCAATGCTTACGGTGCGACCTTCTCGTGCGGCGAGTCGACACGCTGCTGGGCGGCGAGCCGCTTCTGAGCGCGGCGGCGACGCTTCTGAGCCCGATAGGCTGATGAAAATCGAAATGCCCAATTGATCCGATAGTCGACCAGCCGCTCGCGCCATGAAGTCGGCAACCAGCTACGCTGACTCACGGCGTTCGTCTCCTTGCGGAGGAACAACAATCCGCTGCGGGCATAATGATTGATGCCCGGGTAGTCGGCAAGCGTCACGTGCCGTGCGTCGAGCGTCGTGGCCACTGAGCACTCGAAGCCGAGCGACTCGATGTGATGGATCCAGTAGCTGCTCGGCTGGCAGTTGACGTGATGATGGCCGTCTTCCTGCCCCGGAAAGGCGTGCGTGACCATGATCGCCTTGCGTGCCAAGGCAAATGTGCCGAGGATGGCGCGGAGGTGCTTGGCATCGACATGTTCGAGGAACTCGCACGACCAGACCAAATCAAACGACCGCGGACTAGCAAAGGGGCCGTGGCAGAAATCATGCAGCGCAACATGGCCGGGCACGACCGTGTTGTCGATCGCCGTTTGGCAGCCATCGATGCCGAGAATGTCGCAGCCGAGTTGACTGAAGAAACGGGTCGAGTGCCCTTCGCCGCAACCGACGTCAAGGACCGACTCGATGCCCAATCGCTCGACGGCCCAACGCCAGAGATGCGGGCACCACGTGCCAGGATCCCCGCCGGGAATATAACCGCCGAGATGGCCATCCCTAACCATACGATGCTTCAGTTTGCTCATGGCGTCCTCCTGACGCGCGTATTCCAATGCGAGCCGCGATCAAACGCGACAAGACTAATCATGTACCCGATTAGGGGGAATTCGACAAGAGAAGATGTCGTCGCTAGCGTACTTTGTTCGTCAATAATACGACTAGCGAGCCTTCTGGGCGACGTGAATTTGCGCCCGGGCTTGGGTGACAACCCGGTCCCGAATGGCGAGCAATTCAGGGGTGTGGGCCGGCTTGGCCTTGGCGGTCGTGAGTTGTTCGTTGGCCACCGCCACATCGATTTTCTCGGCCGGCACGGCACGGCCGGTCAGGACCGAGACCAGCGAGCCCGTGACCTGCACGAAGCCGCCGTCGATATAGAAGCGTTGCAACTTGCCCGCTTGACTGATGCGCAACTCGCCATACCCGAGCCGACCAATGAGCGGCGCGTGCTGTGGGTAAATGCCCAATTCACCATCGAACAACGGGACCACGACCGAGTCTGCGACCCCTTCGAGGACGGTTGCCTCGGGAGTAACGATGACGCATTGCAGAGCGTCTTGGCCGGACGATAGTGATTCGTGTTGCGACATGGGGAACGGATGGGCTAAGGGCTAAGGGCTAAGGGCTAAGGAAGAGCACGCTCCTCGATGCTGGTCCCTAATCTCTAGCCCCTCTGAATTTACTTCTTCAACGACTTCTTCCATTGCTCTTCGGCCTGTTCGATCGGGCCGACGTACATAAACGCGCTCTCGGGCAGGTGATCCCACTTGCCGTCGGCGATCTCTTCGAAGCTGCGGATTGTGTCTTCGATCGAGGTGTATTCACCCGCCTTGCCGGTGAACACTTCGGCGACGAAGAACGGCTGTGACAAGAAGCGTTCCATGCGGCGAGCGCGGTGAACGACCTGCTTGTCTTGCTCGCTCAATTCGTCGATACCGAGAATGGCGATAATATCCTGCAACTCGCGGTAGCGTTGCAGCGTGCGCTGCACACGACGGGCGACATTGTAATGACGGTCGCCCACGTACTGCGGATCGAGAATACGGCTCGACGACGCGAGAGGATCGACGGCCGGGTAAATACCCTTCTCCGAGATCGAACGCTCGAGGTACAAGAACGCATCGAGCTGACCGAACGCGGTCGCGGGAGCAGGGTCCGTCGGATCGTCGGCCGGGACGTACACGGCTTGTACGCTCGTGATGGCCCCCTTATTGGTCGAGGCGATCCGCTCCTGCAACGCACCCATCTCGGTGGCCAGCGTCGGCTGGTAACCTACGGCCGAAGGCATACGACCCAAGAGGGCCGACACCTCGCTACCGGCTTGCGAGAAACGAAAGATGTTGTCGACGAACAGCAGTGTATCGGCGCCGGTCGTGTCGCGGAAATACTCAGCCATCGTCAGGGCGGTCAGAGCGACGCGAAGACGGGCTCCGGGCGGCTCGTTCATCTGACCGAACACCATGCAGGTTTGCTCGATGACGTGTCGGCCGGTCTTGCCGATCTCGGCCTCTTGCATTTCAAGCCAGAGGTCGGTCCCTTCACGGGTACGCTCGCCGACACCGGCAAACACCGAGTAACCACCGTGCTTACTCGCAATACGCGCGATCAACTCGGTGAGAATAACCGTCTTGCCTAGACCGGCACCACCAAACAATCCGGCCTTACCACCACGGACGAACGGCGTCAGTAGGTCGATAACCTTGATGCCCGTCTCAAAAAGCTCGGTCTTGGTCGACAGATCGGTGACCTTGGGGGCGTCGCGATGGATGGACCAGTACTCGTCGGCCTGGACGGGACCGCGCTCGTCGATGGCGTCGCCGGTGACGTTGAACACCCGGCCGAGCGTCCCCTTGCCGACCGGCACGCTCACGGGCTTGCCGGTGTCGACGACCTCTTGGCCACGAACGAGACCGTCGGTCGTGCCGAGGGCGACGCAACGGACGCGGCCACCACCCAAGTGCTGCTGCACTTCACCGGTCAGCTTGATCTTCACGCCTTTGTTGTCCGAGGTGATCGTGACGGCGTTGTAGATAAAGGGCAAATGCTTCTCGGGAAACTCGACGTCGAAGGTCGAGCCGATGACTTGAGTGATGTGACCGACGTTGGTTGCAGTGGCAGTGGACATGGTCTTTCGGTTCTCCTAATCGCCGCGATATTGGCACGCGGAAAGCGTGGAGCGCGACCAACGGTCGCGGCTATATGGGACTATTTGTTCTTGAGCGCTTCGACGCCGCCGAGGATCTCCATGATCTCGCCGGTGATCTGGCTTTGTCGGGCGCGATTGTACGTCATGGCAAGTTGCTTGATCATCTTGTCGGCGTTCTCGGTGGCGGCCTTCATGGCCACGCGGCGGGCAATCTGCTCGCTCACCGCGGCATCCAGAAAACACTTGAACAGCTTGACCTTGAAACTGGTCGGCACGACCTCTTCCAAGATGCTCTCAGCCGAAGGTAAAAACTCGTAATCAACGCCCGACTGCGTGCCGCCACTGGCCGAGCTGTCGAGGCCGGCCAACGAGCCCAGCGGCAACAAGGTCTCGACGGTCGCGGTTTGGCGGGCGGCGTTGTCGAAGCGTGTGTAAGCCACATCAAGCCGATCGATCTTGCCGGTCAGGTAATCGTCAAGGTAACGATTGGCCAGCAGCTCGACCTCTTCAAACGTGGGCTTGTCTTCAAAGTGCGTGTAAGTAACCGACGGCGTGATGTTGCGGAATTTGGCGGCCGAGATACCACGCTTGCCGGAGATTTCCAGTTGCACGGTTTCGACCGTCTGTCGCACATCCTCGTACCGCTGGAATCCTTGCCGCTGGACGTTGCCATTGTAGCCACCGCACAGACCACGATTGCCGGTGAGCACGAGCACGACCACCGACTTGGTTTCGCTGCGCGATTCCAAGAGTGGATGGCTCACTTTGAGCCCGCGTGATGCCAATTCGGCAACCAGGGCGGTGATCCGCTTGGTGTAGGCGGTCGACGCGGCAGCGCGGTCCATCGCCTTCTTGAAACGGGCGGTCGCGATCAACTCCATCGTCCGCGTAATCTTGCGGATGTTCTTGATCGACTTACGGCGTTTATCAAGGGCGCGGGCTTTGGCCACGGGTAGTCAAGGGGCTAGAGATTAGGGACTGGAGGGGGCTAGTTATTCGATCGCTTAGGCTTTGACAGTAGCCGAGCCGTGACGAGCGGCGTACTGCTTCTGGAAGTCGGCAATCGCGGCTTCGATCTTGGCTTCTAACTCGCCATCGAGCTTTTTCGTCTCTTTCAGCTTGTTAATCACTTCGCTGCGCTGCTCGTGAACGAACTTGAGGAACTCTTCCTCCCAACGGGCAACTTGATCGCGCGGGATTTTGTCCAAGTGACCACGCGTGCCAGCGTAGATGCTGAGCACCTCATCGTACACGTCCATCGGCTTGTACTGGCCCTGCTTGAGCAACTCGATCATGCGGTAACCCCGATCCAATCGCGACTGCGTGGCCGGGTCCAAATCGGTACCCAACTGGGCGAAGGCTTCCAACTCGCGGAACGACGCCAAGTCGAGACGCAAGCCGCCGGCGACCTTTTTCATGGCCGGAATCTGAGCGGCGCCGCCGACGCGGCTGACCGAGATACCGGCGTTCATGGCCGGACGCTGACCGGCGAAGAACAAGTCGGGCTGCAAGTAA
>CAYLYE010000053.1:0-30241 GCA_964387325.1 uncultured Planctomycetaceae bacterium | reverse complement strand
TTTTGCAATTGTCTGATGTAATGTTTCAGCATCGGAACTGTCCAGGGCGATCGCTTGACGAAAATCGGCGATTGCCCCGACGGTGTCGCCCGAATCACGTTTTGCATAGCCCCGGTTTGACCAAGCAAGAGCACAATTGGGAGCTAGTTAAATCGCTCGCGAGTAGTCAGCAATTGCATCAGCCAACTTGCCTACAATTGATAACGACCAACCGCGGTTGAGCCAGGAATATTCAGAGTTTGGTTCAATATCCAAATTACGCGTGAAATCAGCAATCGCGCCATTGTGGTCATTCAACTCCTGTTTGGTCCGAGCGCGGCGGAAGTACGCCAGGCCCGAATGCGGGGCAATCTCAACGGCCTTTTCGGCGTCGGACAGAGCATTCCTGAAATCCCCAAGCATGCCTCGCACATAGGCCCGAAACATCCAGGCCTTGGGCAAATCGGGTTTCAACTCAATGGCGCGAGTGCAATCTTCAAATGATTCTTGATAGTGACCCAGGTTAGCGTATGCGCCGCCGCGACCGACCCAGGCATCGGCATGGTCCTGGCAAGCGTCCAAAGCGCGATTAAACCAATCGACGGCAGCTTGGTTCTGGTTGGCCTCCACCTTGCCCCACCCGCGCTCACAACAGGCTTCTGCAAAGGCTTGAGCAGGTCCGTCGCACTCAAGGTGTTCGAGGTTTCGAACTTTGTCGACCCAGGGGCGGAGGTTCGACTCCTGCGTCGAATCGAGTGAAATAGCTCGCTCATAATCCTCCGCTGCTCGATGATAATCGCCTGCATCCAGTCGATTAGTGCCGCGAAAAATGTAGCAGTCGACGTTGTTCGCGTGGTGTTGCAAGTAGCGGTCGTAATCCTCGATAGCCCCCCGGTAATCGGTTACTTTCGACTTGCACCATGCACGATGATAGTAAACTTTCACAAAAGACGGATCGAGGCGAAGGGCGCAGTTGAATTCGTCCAACGATTCTTTCCATTTTCCGAGAGCCATCAAAGCGCGAGCATGCTGGTAAACCGCTTCTGGCCAATCAGACTTGAATTCCAACGCATGGCAGGCATCGGCCAAGCCTCCTTGAGTATCGTTGTCCGATAATCGACAACTGGCTCGCCATGCCAACGCTTCATAATCTCTTGGATTGACAGCAAGGTGTCGATCAAAGTCAGCAATCGCCAGTTCGTACCGGCCTTGACACCGATGGATATTGCCGCGGTTATACAGTGCGTTACGATATTCGGGAGTATTGTCAATTAGAGCATCGTAATCCACTAGGGCACCAGCCAAATCTCCTTTTCGATCTTTCGCAAAGGCTCTTTCGAACAGAATATCCGGGTTGCCAGGCGACCCTTCAAGGAGACGATCGAAAATCACCAACGCATCGTCGAATTCACCGGTTTGTGTCAATTTGATGGCACGATCGAGTTCAGTCATCCCAATAGTGTCGCGCTGAGGCGGGATTATTCTTTCATTGGCTGGAGCAGGGGGCCGTGCAGAATCAGATGGCTGTGTAAGACTTGTCGACGCCAATGGATTGGCACTGGTAATGGGGGAGGCGACTGGCGAAGTCGGTAACACGACGGCGCGTAATTTGGCAATGATTTGCGTAAGTTCCGTTGCTTCGCGCCGAGTTCGTGCCTCTTGATGACTCGTATCGGTTATCAATCCCGGTACACCCGTCACCCCCCATCGAAGCAAAAAGTTCACGGCTTTGAGCGCGCGCTCCAAATATTCGAGAGTAAGAGATAAATCAACCTGAGACATGACCGCGCCCGTCGAAAAGCTTGCGTGGATCCGCTTCGCATCCTCGAGTTCGTGATCCGCTACGGGAAGTCCGTTTTCAGCGCGGATCTTGGAGCGATCTTGCAGGTTGCCGACTTGCTTCGACAAGATCTGCTGGATCGTCGACACCTCCAGCTTGGTGAGACTTGCGATGGAAGCCATTCAACTGTTCCTGCACGGTGAATAGGCAATTGCTGCAAAATGCCGCGCACCCAAGGGCGCTGCAGCCTTTGTCGAGAATGCTTCGATTGAGAGCAACTCAGCGGACTTTGCTCGTGGATAAGCCGCGGCTTTTTCAGAAACCTGCCGGCTGTAATTGACCAAACTGATAAACGACATCGTTAGTTCTCCGTAGCCGCGTTCACGTAACTGGTATGAAGCGATCTGGTGCGACTTCGGCGTAGTCGAGTTGTTCTAAGCTAGTTCGGATGGCGGCGTGCGCGCTGTCGATCTCCAGCTTCGCATTTTCACTTCCTAACCCGAAAGCCCAGATGATTGGGCTGGCGATCAATCGGAAAACTCCCCAAAACAAGTATCCAATTAATAAGCTGGAGAGCGCCACCATCCACAATGGCATCACTTGAACATCGCTGGGTCCCGCAGGAGTGGTCATCCAGTGGATCACTGAGGCGACCGTGTAGATCGCAGCCAGCATGAAGCCAGCGAATTGGCTCTCATCTTCGAGTCGTGAGCACGAGAAGGTCTCAATTTCGACACAGCCCGCATCGTTGGGCCGGCGAAAATCGATATTCAGACCGGAACACCTTCCGCGTCGGATCTGATGCCGGTTGCCTGCGGATTTCTCTTGTCCAGGGTAATCCCTGAACATGCGCGCCTTGTATTGATACCCGTCTTCCGCGAGCAGCCGTCGTTGAACCTCTTCTCCGATTCGGCGAGATAACTGTTGCCGGGCATCGAGATTGTCCGACAAAGGCACTTGATAAAAGTCGACGATCAGGGAACTCTGATTGCGTCGCAGCAATTTTTGCAGGGATCGAAACATCGAGTTTCTCGAACAAATGGTGAGTGTCGATCTCGTCTTCGGCGTTATTGGATCAAGTGCATGATCGTGATTTAGGACGGAATGTTCATACAGAATATTCCTTTTCCACCGAGTTCTCGATCGACCTCAGTTCTGCATTGTTCAGTTGAAATCGGAAGAACCGCCAACGCAACCAAAACAATGCGTAAATGAAGAAGAACAAACCGAGGAACGGGCCGACGCTCAGAATCAGCCTCATGCTCATCGGTTTTTCGCCCAACCATTCCAGCCAGACAAAGCCGACGAATTTGTGTACCGTCGCAGCCGCCAAGCCCGCGCAGGTAATGAACCCCCACACTGCGTATGACGCCAAGGCCGAAGAGCTAGTGAAGAAGCTGTACCATGCCCAATCGGTTGCGCTGAACCCGTCTGTGATGAATTGGACCTGCACTTTGCCGGCGTCTCGCTTCGATCGTCGATCTCGAACAATCAATGCACCGGGACTCCTCTTCCGTTCAATCGTGATCGCCAGCCCCTTATCATCTTGAGCCTGAGTCTTTAGGAAACCGTTATCGCGCGGGAAGTGCGGCGTCAGAACGGCGAGGACCGGGTCCGCAAGGGATGTCGCTGGCTCGATCCATGGCTCGGCAACCTTGACGATAATCGGCGGGTGCTCATTCATTTGGCTGATCGCCCTCGAAAAAGCCGTTGGTACGCCGGAGGTCCCTCGAACGCTAAGGCGAACGCATACTTATCGACGCCATTCTACAATGCTCACAGTAATGATGCCAAATCGCCAGACGTTAAGACCACCGCCGATCATGAGAAGCCGCGACCCCAGGCATTTGTGTCCGGGTTTCGGCGAGTTTAGTTTCCAGTAAAAAACGTCACCTTGATTCGGCAATTCGTGGTCCTCGATTGGCATGCCTCTAGTGCCTTCCGTTCGGCTTCGGCACGACTGCCCGACCACCACCAAGCGTATTGAGCGACGTCATCGCCGACCGCCAGTGCGACATAGACGTTTCTCGCCCAGCCAATCACTTCTCCGTCGGCAGCTGGACAATGGTCACGGGCGGACTGCTCGGCGGATTCTCGACTGTAATGATTGTACGAATAGCCAAACTCGCCCGTAGTGCGAGAGTACACAATCGCGCCGTAGCGATCAGGCCGAGAGGTAGGCTCTGAGTGCGCGTTGCCGCCGCTCCTCGATCCGTACGACGGCTTCATCCAATACGGCAAGCTCTGCGCCTCGTACGAGTAGGGGTTGGAGTAATAGGAATTGTAATTGTAAGCGTATGGATCCGAGTGATACGACGAACCCGAGTACGAGCCATAATTGGATCCGCCATGCCAGCCCCAATGCCCATGCCGCCTGCCGGCCAGTACCGAATTCTCCGAGAAAGCCGCGGTCGCCGACAGCGCGGCGGCGACAAACATCATTCGACGAGTGAACATGGTCGTTGTTTCCTTGTGAAGTGTGTAAGCTAGCCGAGAATCGCAGTGGTCACTTAGCCGCTATTGGCCAACTTATCGAAAATCCGCGCGGCATGCCGCTTCCGCCGCGGGCGCGAACACTCCCGGGGCAAACGGGCCGGCGCAGCACAACCCCAACAGAATGGACGAAACCAAAGAATCAGCGGACGTGGAACGGCGGAGTCGCATAACAGCTCACCTTTCCAAAACAGCGAGGCGATCGGCATGGATTTAAGCGAGGCCAACACCGACCAAATCAGCGGCCTCAATCAGTACATCCGGAACGCTAGCCAAAGGCCGACAGGCATCTTCAAGAAAGTGAAAAAGTTGCTCGGTCTCCAAGCAACTGATAGTCTCGAGCTAAAGCAACATTCTTTCTGTAAAAGATTGGTGAAGCAGGGCGATTGCGCCAAAATGAGAGAGAGAGAGAGAGAGGGGGTGAGGGGGTAATGAAAACTGGCGAGTTGATTCGTGCTTGACCTGATCGCATGGGATGCGGTTGGAGCGAATCGAGATTCATCGAGGAGACTTGTCGTGTCCGCCGCCAGCTTGCCAGAATATTTTGTTGAGTTGACCGATCCACGTCGTCGTGAAGTAACTTAACCGTTCACACCGTGGCGAGAAGAGAGGGTGCCATTTGTTTGCGGAATTTGGCCTGTACGGCTGCGGTTAACCAGTCGAAGACGTTGTGGTTCTGACGGCGACAGGTCTCGATCACGGTTAACAGTCGTTCGACGAACCGACTGCCCAAGGCCGACTGCGTGCCGAATGACAGTTTCCGCCAGATTACCGCGTGGCGTAATGCCCGCTCGGCGGCATTGTTGGTGGGTTCCACACCTGCGACCTCGGCGAAGGTCCAGAGATGTTCGCGGTGCTCGACGAGTTCGCGACAGAAGCCGCGTGTGTCGGGCAGTTCCCAGACTTGATGACGCAGCGGTGCGGGATCGTGGCCCGTCAACGTCCGGCCGCAGCGTCGACACCCTTGCGGCACACACGGCACCACGGCTTGGCAGGCTTCGACCGGAATCAACGTCCGCTCGTGCTTGTCGTGTCCCGGCTGCCCGCCCCGTGATCGCGGCGACTTGGGTTTCGTCGACGGCGGCTTGACGTGTGGATGGGTCGTCGACGGCGGCCGTGAAGAATTCTGCGGAGTCTGGCCTCGAAGCTCGGTCAGTTCACGGCGGAGTGCCGTTGCCTCGGCTTCGAGTTCAGTTAGCCGGGCCAACAACAAACGGATCATCGCTTGCGCGTCTGCCGGCCATTTCGCCATCATCTCGTCGATGATTTCATACGTCATGCCGACGTTATCACCGAAAACTGCCGAGCGCGCAAGTCCAATCAGACACCGACCTGTGAACGATTACCGCAACAGTCTAGCCAACCAAAGCTAAAACCTGAAGGATTCGCCTGAAGGCGAGGGTTTTAGACCCATCGCAGAGACAATAAATCACCTCGCCGAAAGTGACCTACAGAGGGCTGGTCTCTTAGGCCAAGTTATTTCGTTCTCGCTCTTTCGCCAACATTTCGGAAGTTCTTTCTTCGACCCGCTTTTTTATTTCCGCCGTGACTTCATCACGAAGTTTGTCCATCAGAGGTGTTCTGAACCCCTCGGCTTCCAGATCGGCGACGACTTGCCGACGAGTGCGAATTATCTTGCTATTCCTTTTGTCTTGAGCAAGCTCTCGATCAACGGCTTCTTCAAAGAATTTGTCCGCACGACGCCGTAATTCGCGATAGATTGTATCCTCAAGTGCCGAGTCAGCTCGCTGTTTCAATGACTCGGCTTCTCGCCTCTCCATTTCTCTTCCGTGAGGGGGCATCAAACGGTTGAACATCCACCATGCTTGCCTTGTCATTAGCCCCGAAAGAAAGGCGGCAACAATGGATAGCTCAACGATGGACACCTCGCCACGAAGCCACGTGTATCCTTGTAGTAGGAAAAACCAGAAAAATCCGAGCCACATCCCAACTCCGAATCCAGGAGTTGTTTTTTGCCAAGGCATCAATGCACCACCAATGCCACAACCGGCTGCGGTAGTGAGCAGCCACATCCAATATCCAAACTCCAATTGAAGTCCCCAACCGGCCCTCCCCAATGCCACAATTAGAGGAGTTCCAAACATAATCATGCAACCGACTATCTGGCGAATAGAGACAGGAACCGTCAATGTGCTCAAGTCGCTTTCAGTTGGTAGTGAGTTTGACATGGATGTGTGTCCAATATGAGCGATGTTGCGATGGAGTCGCATTGCTTCTAGAAGAAAAGTGCGCGAGGTTATGCGTTATGTCTTGTGTCACTGTCCGTCCATTTACTAGAGACGTGTCTGTCTTATTGACGTCGCGTCGCTTCTTCCAACTCCCTGGCCACACTATTGAGCTCACTGATCTGTTCTTTCTTTCGTCGTACCTTGTCGTCCAGCGTCGCCATGAATTCATAAGCACGCCGCACCTCCGGAGAAGCATCCGCCGGTGCAGGGAATTGCGAGTAATTCGGCCAATCCGTCCAGTAGGAACTTTTTAACCACTCGACAAGTAGTCGGATTTGGTCTGAATCTACCTCACGAGGACCTCCAAACTTTTCGGAAATGTCAAGCATCACGACGGGCTTTTCGGGACGCCGTGATCGAATCCGAGACGAGCAAGTGCGTAACGCGTTCACGAGTAAGTCTTCTGAGTAGGCCGCCGATCGTCGATCGAACTGCCACGTCCATTGTTTGGTAAGCCCTTCGTGATCGGCCCACAGCGCCACGTAGGCTCCGTAATTGGTCTCAGCGAGTGTGCGTACTTGGAACGGTACCGAGACCGTGCCGTTTGGAGTAATCGTGAGAGTTTGTGTCGTAAGCGAGAACGCGAACTCGGGAACAGTCCCGACAGTTCCTGGCTGAGGAGCCACGGCGACTTCGACCAAATAGGTCCCAGGTACGAGTGTCAACGACTCGGTAATTTGTCTTGCCGTCGATTGCTCTGACAACTTGCGTACCAACTTGCGGTCAATGTAAAGCCACGGCCCTGGAGGTCCGAGCGATCGACCGCTAACGCTTGAGATTACGATTTCGAGTGTGCCGGTACTTGGCTTCGCAGGCGTGAATGGGGCGCGTACGGTGATTTGAGGAGGCGATGACGCGGTTGTGGGGGGAGGTGGTGCGGACGCTTTTTTATCCACCGTAGATTTCGTCTCACCGTTCATTCGCGGGTCGACCTGCGTGCGCAGTCGTTCAACCTCTGCTCGGAGCTGCTCGACCTCGTCATCTTTGGATTGAGAACAACCGATTGCTGTCACGCCCAGGCATCCTATGACTAAGCCGATCGCAATCAAGGCCATGAGTCGTCGTTTGAACATTGATTCACCCTCTTACGTCGATCAACATCTATTCAGCTCCCATCTCTAGCTTTCGAGCCAAAGCAGCAAGCTGATCAATGCGCTCTTTGTGTCGCACAACAACTTGTTGGAGGCGTTGTATTGCCTCGAATTCAAGGTTGAAATCGTCCTGGTATTTCTCGGTTGCAATCGTTACAAAACCGTTAGGCCAGTCTCCCCAGTAGTGCTCTTTTAGCCAACCCACGATCCAGCGAACTTGGGCGGCATTGACTTCGCGTCGCCCACCGTAGAGTTCGGGGATTTCGAGCATCGCCACACGCTTCTCCGGTTTCCGACTGCCGAGTTGTCGATCGAGTTGTCTAATCGCTTCAGCTACCGAATCAAGTTCGTAAAGTTTCATCTTATGTTCGGCCTTCGCGTGCCAAGCTTGCGACCAACCGGGTACGCTTGCGCCTCTCAACAAGAACGCGTACGGGCCGAAGCGGACGTTACGTGGGAAGGGCTCATATAGCGGCGGAAAGTCAAACGATGCGATGATCGTCTCATTTGCTTGTACCTTGACCCGTTGTTCACGTACTAACAGCCAGAACGGCTCACGGTGTTCGACCGAACTCGGGTATCCGACTCGTGCTCGATCACCAAACTCAAGCAGTCGCGCTTCGTCTCCACTCGCATCTTGCAAAAATCCTGCGCAAACCACTTCCAACAAATACTCTCCCGGAACAAGCGTCAATAACGGCTGTTCGCCACCTGGAAACGGATTAACCCCAAGATCGCGCACGAGTCGTCCATCCACGTATAGCCAAGGCCCTGCCTTAGAACTGAGCCTTGTGTCGCCCAGTTTTATTCGTAGTTCGATCTTTCCGGGTTGCAACGCGCTTGGGTTGGTTCGATCAAATCGAGGAATCGATGGCGCGGGGTTGTTGGAATTCTTGCCAGGTGTTGCCGTACTCGTCGATTCTTGAGCTGATTTAGCATTCTTAGGGGCGATTGAATCAAGCCGACCGCGAAGTTCTTCGACTTCGGCTTTGGCTTGACGTGCATCGGCACGAGCTTGATCCAAGTCGGTCTGATTGACCTGCGAGCAGCCTACAAGCAGGCATAGCGTGGTAATACGAAGCAAGGATAACAACGTATGTTTCATCGGAGTACCTAAGTTGGACATTCGTCAGGATGTTCAGCGTGAGACCGCATCGAGGCGGCCAAGGATGTCGCTTTGCTCGGATTCCAACGAACGGGCCTCGGCGTCGTAAGCGTCGGCAATCGGTTTCCAATAGTTGAATTCGGACTCGGAAAGTGACTTAGGTATGTTCGGCATGCGCGCATTGTGCTCGTAGATTCGCGAGTGACACGACGAAAGTTGACCCATCAGCGTCTGGATTTCCGCAGGATTGGGTAACGACTGGCCGAGATCGTCGGCTGGCACGTCGACTCTGGGTAGGTCACCGCCGTCGTAGCGATTCTGCAACGCTTGAACCAGCCGTTCGGCCTGAGTGCCAGGGGCAGTGCCCGGCGCGGTACCGGCCTCGAGGGGCGATGCGTTTGCCGCTTCGGCCGCCTTGCGGATCGCCTCGGCTTGTTGCAGGGCGCGGTTCTCGGACATACGGTTCAATTCTTCGCGTGTCAATTCGGGCATATAGAGCGATACTTCGCCATCTTTGGGAAGTACGAGTTGCCCCGATCTGTTGCCCGGTACCGGCGTACCGGCGATTCCACCGTCTCGACGCAGAATGTCCTCCACGTGATCGATCACTTCGCCGATCTCGGTTTGAATATGACGCAGCTTGCCGAGTTGAGTCTTAAGTTCTTCGTTTCTCGATTGTCGTTCGAGCGGATCGTTCGTGGAATTACGCGCTGCGTTGGCTTCAGCTGCCCCTGCTGCGGCTTGATTTTGTACAAGGTGGGCATTCTTCCACGAATCGAACATTTGTTTAGCAACCGCCGGATCGTCGGGATGGTTAATCTGCAATTGGCGTTCGACGACCGGCGCGATCTGGGTTGCATGCCGCGCCTCGTTTTCGCGTTGCTGCCGAATAACCTCCTGAATCGACACTTGTTGATCGACTCGATTTATTGAAACCTGTGCCCACAACGAGCTTGCACTCAAGCTGTATCCGACGACAAGTATTAGGCGTTGATACGAATTCATGACGAGGTCCCTTTGTTAGCCGGTTTCTCGATTTGAGCTTTGACGTCAGCCACCGCACGGGCGTAGTCGGGAACAGAATCGTAAACTTCCAAGACCTCGGGTCTTCCCTGGACTTGGCGTTCCAGGAAATAGACACGATCACCGCCGGCGAGCCTCTGACGTTGGACCACGAAGCTCAGTACATGCCGTCCTGTCGTGGTCAGAAACACGCAGAAATGAAATATCTGATGTGGGCGAGGTGATTCTCCGTCAACCTCGACCGGCTCGTTGCGGTTCGTGTACCCCTGAATGCGAAAGAAAGACAGCGGTGAATCGTCGGGTGATGCATCAGCTCGTTTCGGCATCAGCATCGCGGGCGTCGTGCCCTCGAACTTCCAAGCCCAAACGCAACGGTCACCTAGAGATTGGCGAATGACTCCCGCCGCCGATCGCGGGTTCTGTAAGAGCGAAGTCGCAGCAAAACGGGCCGCCAATGGAAAGACCTTATCTTGCTGGAAACGAACCGCTTGCAACTCGGTGTACAAGCTATTCCACGCCAAGTACAGATCAGGATGGCACCGCACCATCGAGAGTCGTTTCAGTGCCGAGGCAAGATCGCCTTGCCGCGCCGAAGTGATCGCCTGATCAATTCGAGACTGCGATTCGCTCGCCGACATCACCAAGGGATTGTCGCGATCGATTGGCGCCTCCAACAAGGGCCATTGTTCAAGGTGTTGATTCAGAGCCTCGTCGAGCGAATCCATCTGCGAATCAACAATCGCATTGCGAGCGCGCAATTGAGCATCACTTGCATTGCGGTCGGATGTCGAAACGCCGAACCGCGAGTTGCCGAGCTGCGTCGCTTTGAGTGCGGTATCGTCACTACGATTGCACCCAACAAGCAACGTGGCGGCGACGCACAAGAGCAAGCCTGCGATTTGACTCTCAACTTGGTAGTAATGGGATTGCATGCCACAAGTCATCATGTCTCTCACTCGAAAGAGCTGCTGTCAACATCGTCAGCTAGATCACCGTTCTGTTCGTAATCTGATTAAATCACGAGCTGCCATAATTAGTGCAATGTACCAGCTGGCTCGCTCATTTGTCCTTAAAGTAGGAGAGGATTCCACCACCGATCACTGCGAGGACGATTAGGGCGGCCGCAATGGCAAACAAGAACGTGACGACACTTTCGATTAGCGAGTAAAATCGGTTGGCGTTCGTTTCGTTACGACACTCCAAGCATTGCCAGGGACCGCGATCCCACCATGGGCGAAAATCAACCAGATTGAGTGACGGTACTGCCGACGCAACGACCTGTTTTTTGCAGGTCGAGCAATATCGAATCGCGTCCATTGTTACGGCAAGGCCGCACTTCGGACAGATCCAGTACCAGCCATGAAGGTCCTTGGCCTCAACGGTCATCGTTTTCTTACACTGCGGACACTCATGAGCATGAGCCTCAGGCATGTTAAAGTTCCTTCGATTGAAACGTGAAACGCTGGCGGGAGGGCTGTCTGATTTCAGTAATCCAAAGTCGATCGTCGCTTGAGTCGTACTTCGTTGCAGGTATCGACCAATTGTACCAAGCCTCATTTGGCCACGAAACAAGTCGGGCTTTGGCGAGACCTCGGGTTACCCTTCGTCAACGGTCCAGGTCCTTCCAGCGGCATCGATTTCGCCTGATCGCGTGACGTGGCGATTGGTGCCGTCCAGCATCACGGCCTCAAAGCTGTGATACCCGGTCGTCACGCTAACTATGCCACTATGTCGTGAGGAGACCGACAGGCGGTGTTGACCGTCGACGTAAAGCGCCAACGGTTGCGATGTATTGTTGACCAAGGTGAACAGCGCCGACCCTTGATTAATGGGTGTAGCCTCGGCGGCGGGCGTTACTGTTTCTAGGGCAAAGAACCCCGCCCAGCACAAGCCGAGAAGAATGAAGGAAGTTAGAGGGTGGTTGGACGCGGGATGAATGGCTCGCATTATGACACTCCTTAGAGGGCGGAAAATGACCGGCAATGTCACCAGGGAGGTCGCCGACGGTCAAAATGCGGCCTCATTCTCAACATCCGGAAACTCGACCCGATCCCGACAGAGATTCTTGAGTACGTGAAAAGTTGCTTGGTTCTGGGCCAACTGATAACCTCAGATTGAGGTATCGCTTTCTTCGTTACGAGTACTTACCGGGGCTGGATGCCGATGTCGACCGATGGGTCTGTGAGTTTGATGATCCGCTCCCTGCGCGATGGAGACGACACGGCATTGTCCGGTCTGCACTCGCGATATTGGCCGGTGCTGGTTGCCATCGCCCGCCGCAAGTTGCGTGGTGCTCCACCGCGAGCGGCCGACGAAGAAGACGTGGCACAACAAGCTTTTTGGTCGTTCTATCGTAGTGTGCGCGCGGGGCAGTTGCCTCGACTCGCCAATCGCCACGACCTCATGGCTGCCTTAACACACGTCACGGCATGCAAAGCGATTCATCAGCTTGAACGTGAATTCGGCACACAGAAACGCGGCCTCGGGCATGTACTTGGGGAATCGGCGTTGGACGTTCTGGCAGGGCGATCTTCCGGTTCACCGGGCCTGCAACAACAGGCGGGTACTTGCACAACGCCCGACGAGGAAGCGTTACTACACGACAGCTATGATTACTATTTGAGTCGGTTGCCTGAACAACTGCGAGAATTAGCGCGCCTACACCTAGCCGGTTTTTCGAATCGAGAAATTGCCGACCAGTTGGGGTGCGTAGAACGCACCGTGGAACGGAAATTGGCTTTGTTGCGATTCGAGTGGGAACGTTTTGCTGCCGAATCTACGGCGTAACCGTTCGGACTTCTGAACGATGATGCACGAACGGTAGTTTTTTCTCACCGAGTCGGCAACAGCTACGGCTTCCGGATAAGTTGATAGAGCGACGATTTTCAAGCCCTAAACTGCTGGCGTCCCGCAGATGATCGAGCCCCAACGATCCCGTTTCAACCAACTTGATTCGGCCAAATTGGCTTGGATTGATGAGGTAGCAGACCGCTTTGAAGCAGCTTGGCAGGCTGATCAAGAATCGCCACGAATTGAATTTTACTTGTCCGACTCGACCGGCCCGCTTCGTCTGGCACTTTTGGTCGAGTTGGTGCATGTTGACTTGGCCTGTCGGCGTCGCCGTGGCGAAAAGCCACTGTTTGAGCGTTACCGCGCAGGTTTTCCCGAGTTGTCAAGTCTTTCGGAAGCTGAGTTGATCGACTTGCGGGCACCGTTTCTTGTCCAGCCGCCGTCGATTGCGTCGCCTCCGAGTTCCACGGCTTCGGTCGAACATGGAATTGATCGCGCCGTTCACATTTGCTGCCCTCATTGTCGCAACCCTATCGAACTAGTCGTCGATGAAACGACCACTGAAGTCATTTGCCCCTCGTGTCATTCGTCCGTGCGTCTAGGAGTTCCCGGAAGTGAAGTAAATCTGCCGTTACCCCGAAACTTTGGCCGATTCGTATTGATGGAAATTGCTGGCCGTGGCGCGTTCGGCACAGTGTTTCGAGCACATGATCCGAAGTTGCAGCGCGATGTGGCGTTAAAGGTCCCTCGGGCGGGTTGCTTTGCCGACGATGAAACGAAACAACGGTTTGAACGCGAGGCTCGCAATGCGGCGCAATTGCGTCATCCGGGTATTGTACCGGTTTACGAGGTCGGTGAAATCAACGGCTCACCTTACCTGGCAAGCGAGTTCGTATTAGGCCATACGCTTACCGAGGTGATGGGGCAATCGCGTCTGACCTTGCGTGATGGGGCACGCATTGTTACCGCCGCTGCCGACGCGCTCGAGTACGCGCACTCGCAAGGGGTCGTCCATCGCGATGTCAAACCCTCGAATATCATGGTCGAGCCTAGCGGCATGGTGCGTGTCATGGACTTTGGACTAGCCAAGCGCGAAAGCGGTGAGATCACGATGACGGTCGACGGGCAGATTCTCGGCACGCCAGCCTATATGAGTCCCGAGCAAGCACGTGGCGAAGCCCATCGGGTCGATGCGCGGAGCGACGTCTATAGCCTAGGCATCGTGTTGTACGAGATTATAACCGGCGAACGACCGTTCCGTGGCAACTCGCGGATGTTGTTGCACCAAGTATTGCACGACGACCCGCGGACACCGCGCAGTCTCAACGATCGGATTCCCCGCGATTTGGAGACGATTTGTCTCAAGGCGGCGGCTAAAGAACCGTTCAATCGCTACTCGTCGTCCGCAGCGTTGGCTGACGATCTACGACGATTTCTTGACAGCCAACCAGTTTCTGCAAGGCCAATCAAGTCCTGGGAGCGATTGTTGCGATGGAGCCGCCGCAATCCCCTCGTGGCGAGTCTTACTGGGGTTACGGTTCTGTTGTTGGCGATCGTTGCTGTGACGGCATCGGTTTTGGCATGGGTCACGTCAACGAGCAATGGTCAACTTCTCGACAAGCAAATGGAGTTAACCGACGCCTTAAACAAGGAAGCCGCGTTGGTCGAAGAACTCGGTGACAAACGTGCTGAGGCTGAAGAGGAGCGGGCACGGGCCGTGAAACTGCTCGTGCAAACAGAAGACGCCAAAAAGAGTGTCGACATTCAGCGCGAAATCGCCGAAGCCAATTTATATGCCTTGAGGGCACGGTCGGCACAGGAACTCGCAGCGCGCAACGAGTTCGACCAATTACAAGATATCCTTGTTGATCAATGCCCGAAAAACGCGGCAGAGCGCGATCGGCGTGGCTGGGAATACTACCACCTGTTGGCTTGGGCCGATCGCGATTTGACCACCTTCCGCGGCGAAAACGGATTAGGAAAAAGTGTTTCCTGGCATCCCGACGGCCGCCGATTAGCCGCAATCACTTGGGAGAAAACGATTCGTATCTGGGACGTGAATGAGCCTGGCAATTTCAACACCTTAGGCGTTTCGCCACCGCCGCAACAGCCTGAATTACGTGAAGTCGGTCCGACTATCGTGGCATTCAGCCCCGATGGTCGGCATCTGGCAGTCGGCAATTTGGAAGGAACAGTGGCAATCTGGGACGTTAAGACACTGCGTCAAACCAGCGTTGCCACGAGACATGAAGGTACGGTCACTGGTCTGGCTTGGAATCGGGATAACGTTAGGCTTGCCTCGACCGGAGCCGAAGGCACGATCGTCGTTTGGAGACATGACCAACCACAATCCATCCGTGTCTGGAAGGCACACCAAGACCCTGATAATCCACAGTCACACCTAGTGAATAGCGCGGCTTGGAGCCCTGACGGCACATTGCTGCTCACGGGTGGCATCGACGGCAATGCCCGGGTTTGGAACGCGGATACGTTCGAACTCCACTCGACTTACGGATCGGAAAGGGGGTGGGTAACCGCCGTCGCGTGGCATCCCGACGGGAAGTTGTTCGCGACTGGAACCATCAACGGCGCCAATAACGTTAATTTCTATTCACTCGGGTCACCAACGCCGGTGGAACGTGGGACAACTATTCCAGGAGGTGTTCGCGCTATGGCGTGGTCGCCTGATGGTACGCGACTCGTTTCTGGCGGTTACGACGACGAACTTCACATTTGGAATGGCGACACACACAAACCGGTCGCGCGCCTGCGTGGGAACTTTCAGGGAACCACAGCTCTCGCCTGGAGCCCCGACGGCACCCGAGTAGCGACGGCCAATGGCAACTTCACAGTCAAACTGTGGAATGGCGTGATCGAGCGCGCGGCATACACGCTGACCAGTTCGGACGGAAACTTCATTCAGGCCGCCTGGGATCCGTTGGGAAAACGGTTGGCATGGTCATCTGGCCCGGAGGTTCGATTGTGCGATGCCACTACCGGGGAACCGCTTCAACTGCCAACTCCCATTCCTGGCAACATCTTGGCCTGGAGTCCCGACGGCAGGGTGTTGGCTGTTTCTGACTCGTGGCACCACACACAAAAGCCAGCCCCTATTCGATTGTGGAACTCAACGACTTGGAATGTCATTCAGGACATCGAACCGCCGCAACATGGATCGGCTGAGTCACTGGCATGGCGACCCGACGGCCGACAAATCTACGGTTATTGCAATTGGGCCACGGTATGGGACGCCAATACCGGAAAAGAAGTCGACTTTCATCGTGGTGTCATTGCTTCGAGCCCCATCGGTTATGTCGGCGCATGGCATCCGGACAACCGTCGCTTGGCGATTTCCATCAGCAGTGGATTGATGATCTTCGACGTTGAAAAAGCTCAGATAGATGTTGGCGATCTACCTAAGGACTGGATGCACGGCGTGTCCCTGCCTTCATACCGGCCTAGGGTCGGTAACGAAATGCCGTCCGATGTCTTTGCAACCACAATGGCTTTTAGTCCCGACGGAGCTTCGTTCGCTGTCGGAAGCGGCGACGCTAGCGTCATCATTTTCGACACCTCGGATTGGTCGGTGCGGCGACTGCTCCGCGGTCATGGAAGTCGGGTTGCCGGTATTGACTGGTCACCGATTGAACCACGATTAGTCTCGATGGACACAACTGGCGACGTCGTCTTGTGGGACACTGACTCCGGCCAAAAGGTTTTTGGCATGACCACGGACGTACCCAATAACTGGACTATTCGGTTCAGTCCTGACGGCAAGCGAATATTAGTTGCAGGGATCGGCGTGGCAAAAGTCTGGGACGCAAAACCAGGTTACGAGTTGGCGAAAACACCACGCCTCAAGGTGCCCAACTACGCAATTCCGACGCCCCAGGACAGCCCGGGCGTGAGCACTCCTCCGACATTCGTACCGCTACCAGTCATCGTTGACACACCGCGACCGACCAGGAAAAGTCCGCCCGGGAAGTAAAGCGTCTATTTTCAAAGTCGGTTTTCTTCGCGTAACCACCACAACCTTAGCGGCACTCGTTTGTCCTCGGAATGGAACTTCGGGAGCGCAAACAGGAATGTCATTGACAGATCCCATTTTCAAAGGAACAACCGACATGGCTCGAATCAGTAACTCGTCGCTCTGACAATGGGGTACTTGTATTGTGGGGGCCGGGATCGGCATCGGATTTGTTGTACCTGTACGGGTTCGAGAGTCCATTCCTGATCCCGAAGATCCGCTCGGATTTCTTGGGCAACTGCTGCTTGCGTGACAACTCAATGCGTCGCGAACGTCCGTCGATCAGTTTGACACCGCGCTTGTCGGCCGCACGACGCAGCAGCTTCAAAACCATCGTCTTGCCCACCCCCAATACCCGACCGATCTCCACGCTCATTTTGTCGGCCTCGTACATCTCCCAAGCCACATCCTCGCGAGGGTCCAAGGAGCTTTCGCGACGCAGATCAATATGGACTTCGACAGCGTCGTGATCCGACGCAGAGGTAATACCCGTCAGTCGTTGTTGGATACAGAGTTACGGGAGTCGTCAAAGGTGAGCGCTATGGAAACAAAATAGACGGACCCGATTGGAAGCGGCGCTCTCGGTGCGTTAAGCTAACGGTAGTCAAAACGATCTCCGTGGGGATTCGGGTGTTCGACCCGACCACGATCACTCAACAGTCAAACGCTGTTGCGAGAGGGAGGGGCCTGTGACACCTATTCAAAGTGATCGCACCGATCCATTGTCCCTGACTTGGTACTTTCAGGCCAAGGGACAATCTATCGGCCCGCTGTCATTTAACGAGTTGAAAACACTCGTGCAATCCGGAAAAGTAAATCGCAATACACTCATCGGCCAAAGCGCGAATGGCCCTTGGAATGTCGCCGCGAACGTCGGAATGCTGTTTGCCGTTCCTCCACGGCCTGCGCCGCAGGGTAAGCGAGAAATTTCTCAAGGTGTCAATTCCAGTGGCACTTCACAGCCAATGCCTCCACACCCAGTGTCACCGGTTCAACGTGTCGAAGAGCCAAAAAAGGCAATTCGCGCATCCCATCCCATGGCAAACATCTCCTCCAGCAACACGGTGCATCCCCTCACCTGGGTCGCGGTTGGAGGTGGTGTGGCTACGGCCATCGTGACAGTTTTGGTTCTCATTCTGATTTGGGCTAACCGCTCCCCGAGTGGCAACACCTCCCAAATCACAACCAGGACCAGCGCGCCATTGGATCGAACTATCCCGGTCAGTGGCGGTTCAAAGCCACCAGCTCCGTCAGATGCAACTCCCCCGCAAATCATGGATTCATCTGCTGAGCCAAAAGGATTAATTAGCTCGGCAACAGAAGAACATTCACTCAAGCACGCGTTGGCCCGCGTGCAATTAATTGACAAGTTGATGTTTAACAATGGTTCGGTCATCGAAAGCCCTATCGGTCACGGCACGGCATTCTGCGTAACTCCATCTGGATACTTTCTTACCAATCGGCATGTGATTGAGTCTTATCAACCCAAGGAGCGAGAAGATAAGTTAACCGCCGGGGCCAGAAAGATACCGATCATAGTTCAATCTTCGATCCTATTGTTTATAGAACAATTGCGTTTCGAGGCTCAACTTATCCACACGAGCAGTCGCTACGATCTAGCCATCTTGAAGATCGAGCGGGCCAGGACGTCTCCGTATTTTCCCTTGTCCTCGACGGGAGCGCCTCCCCTGCTTAGCGACGTATATGCCTTAGGGTTTCCGGGAGTCGCTTCGCAAGCGACCGAGTCGGAGCAAGCCGGCATTAAAGCCGGATTTGTATCGGAAGTCGGCAAGGCAATGAATTCCAAACGCTTGATTAGCGCCGAAAGCCAACTTCCCAAGTCCGCTTTTGGATACAGCGCTGTCCCTGGAGCGATAACGAAAGTATCAAGCAATGAAATTGGCGCGTTCGTGTTTCACAGCGCAAGTATTCATGGCGGCAATTCGGGTGGTCCACTGATCAGCAAAGCGGGGACCGTGATTGCGATTAATACAGCCATATTGCGTGATCTTGATATTCGCAAAAATGGATCTAGTGATGTCATTGTGCTCAACGATGGCAACCTGTCCATGTCTTATTTAACAAATCAGTTTCGCGCTGAACTCGAAGAATTCATCCCTGATAAACTTGTCTGGAAGTAGTACGGCGCGCCACGTGATAACAACGAGTACGTTAGTTGGCATGAACGCCACAGACTAAGAGAACCACACGCATACTTCCCTGCTGGAGGTGGCGCCTAATGGATGCGACGTGGTCTATTGAACTCGTGCGGCTCCCGAGTCGTTTCCTACGCGCAACGTCTCAATTCCTGGTGGAATTGGCACTAAGCGGTACTCAAAGCCGCGATCGACCATGACGTGCTGCAATTCTCGAAATTTGTCGAATGAATCGTGCCAGACAAATACAGCCAAATAGTCTTGATTTTTTTGGAAGCCCACGAGGCGGGCCGACAGCGCGTCTCGCGACTGGCCATTCGGCAACACCGGTGTGCCCTGGCCGGCCTTGGGTCTGACCGACGATAGCCGGTCGTTGTTCGTGACAATATCGAACTCGTCCGTATTGAAACCAAGCTTTGTTCCCGGTTTTGGCAAAACACGCAATCGTCCCTGAACCAGAACTAGGGCGACTTCGCGCTTTTTCGTATCACGAAGAAAAGGGAGTTTGGTTTCCGTGGTTCGTCGCTGCGTTTCAGCCTTTAGTTCTTTTTCAAGAGTATCGATCCGTCGTTGCGCCGCGATCTTGGCAGCATCGAGCTTTGCCAGTTCTTGCGCAATCCGGCCGACTTTCAATTCCAAGCTGTTGATTTCCCCAAGGCTTTCCAATCGTCTACTGACAAGTTGGGACTTGGTCCGCCGTTGGCGCAACACCTTTTCCAAGATGGCTTGATCTTCAGCTGTGGGTAATTTATCAATCAGCTGGTTTTGTTGCTCGACCATTTTGCGGAGTCGTGTCAGTTCGGCCGCGATGGTCGATTCGCGACCTTGAAGGTCTTTCATCATTTGCTGCGTGGCTGATTCAACCGAATCGCTCGTATCGGAGTTCGACATCTGCAATAAAATGGCTACGAGTATCGCCAAAAAGATAATCCCGCCGAATGTGTTGCAAATTGTGTCAAGCAACAACTCCAGACTACTGTTTTCAATCCCGGGTCGACGTTTCATGGCTTAGCCAATCCTCCGTCGGGAACAATCGCTGTTTGATCTTCGGCGAGTAAATCGAAGCCCAAATCGAACCCGTGTTTGGCCAGCTTCTCTTGCAGTTCCAAGAAGTGATCGATCCCCGATGGCTTGATCAGCAATACGAAATACTCCTGCCGATGGTCTCGATTCTTAGCCCAGGTCAGGAATTCAGCCTGTCGTGTTGTCTGCCCAAAAACTCGGATCGAGGCTGCATTATCGAGCGGAGCGGTCATGATGCGGGTGGAGGAAATCTCGACGAGCCAAGCTGTTTTGCTGTTGCCTTTGGCTGGGTTGTAAATAACCCGGTTCTCTTTTATTAGCTTGTCGATCAGCGACTGAAGTTCTTGGAGCTTATTTGTCAACTCATCGACGAGTCGTTGTTCATTATTTTGTATCTTCTGGGCGTTTTCCTCGCGCAGTAGGGTGTCGCGTATCTGCAACTTCAGGTCAACTGCGTCGGTTTCCAGTCGCTCTAGTAGCCTTTCCAATTCGCGCGATTCTTCGCGCAATTGAAACTGAGACACCACTACGGCCTCGCGCAGCACTTTATCGCTGCTCTGTTGACGCGCTCTGAGCTGTTCGATTTCGGCCTGCGCCTCGGCAATGGTAGACCTTAGTTGATCGACATGAGCCGTTGATGTTTGTATCGGTGGCTGCTTGGAATTACGCTGTACCAACTCAATGGACATCAACAAGGTGATCAACACCATGATGCCGGTAACGGAGGTGATAATATCCTGAAATGAAAACAGCGAGATGGGCGGGGCCCCTCCACGACGCGATGCCATGTCGATCCTCCCCTCGCCGATCTCACGGTATGAATTGAAACTTGCCGCGGTTCTCAGTGGCAATCTGTTGGAGCAGAAGTTCACCTGAGCGATTCACAAACGCAATGGTATGAATGACGACACCGTGCGCGTTATGGTCTCGAATCGTCGTCACCACATCAGTAGGAAACTCTCCATCGGTGAGCAGGTAGATAATGTCGGGTTTCAAATCTAATGCCATGATGAGGGCATCGCGTGGATCGGTGCCTCCACCCGGAGTCGATTTTTGCACCCATCCCTGGAGCTTGCTCTTGTTGCCAGGCGTGGCAGGGAGCAGTTTGCGTTCAAGATTCGGAAAAAACTGTGGATAGGTGACATTGCTGAAAAACACTACAAAGAAATTCTGCTTCTCTTTCAGGGCATGAGTCGAGCGTAACAACTCCTCGCATGCCTTTTGGTAGGGCAGGCCTCGCATACTGCTTGAACAATCAACGATGTAAGCGATCTTCTTTCCTTTCCCTTCCACACCAAAAAATCGACTGTGCCCAGTTTCCTCGTTCCCGCCGGGTTTGTTTCCGCCGGGTGTTGATCGAGCGGTAGCTGTTTGTGATGGGGGGCCTTGCGCGGAATCACCCGCGGCAGGCGGGCGAAGTTCAAAAAACCCCGACTGATCGACACGCTTTTGCGAGGATTCGCCGTTATTTTCAGGCACCGGGTTGGATGGCGTGGACTCGACAGCCTTGGAGGGGTCGGTTGTTATTGAATTGGCCGATTTATCCGTCGAATCGGGAGCCGCAGGCTCGTTCGGTTCGATTGGGCGATCGAGCTTAGTGTCGGGGGCTTGCTTATCGGAGGTACCACCGACGTCCGTTGGAGCAGTCTCCCCAGCACGATCTTTGCCATTGGCGACTCGTTCACCTGACCCTGTTGGCGATCGCCAGAACACCAAGACGAGCAGCGCAGAGAGTAGTACACCCAATACCGACACCGAGACAATGAGCCACGGCTGCGAGTTATCGTCAATGATCGGTCCGGAACGCCGTTTTACGGAGGGGATGGCTGGAGGCGCTCGTTGAGGATCGATCGTTGCGGAGGAATTCGTGACCACCGCACTCTCGGATGGAGTGACTGTGAGCGGTGAACTAAAGGGAGGTTCATCGGCGGGGCGCCACTGTTTGACCACCTCACCCGCATCTTGCCAAATCCCTTGCTCTCCCCGCCGGATCTCGCCCAGCTCGCTGATCTGATTGCCGTCGGCCAGAAATTGAAGTTCCTCGAGTGTGAGAGGACCTAATTCACGGCGTTTGTAACGATAGAACCAATGCTCAGCCATGAGCGTGCCCCTCGAATGGCATGATTCTCAGTCGGCTGACGACATGCCGCAGGCAATATTCGGCACAGTCTTCCAAAAACTGCTGCTCTTGGGTCTTCAAATAGGTCAACCATAGCTGAATAAACAACGCGGCAACCAAAGCGGCCAGGGTCGTTTCAAACGCAGTGCTTAGCCCTTCGGTCACCTTCTTTAGTGAATTGGTAATCTCGCTGATATCAGATACATTGCTGAGCACCGTACCAAACGCTGATATCGCCTCCGACAAGCCCAATACCGTGCCGATAAATCCGAGCACGGGAATCGCCCAAATAAAGCCACCCGTCAACGAGTAACTCGTTTCGAGCGAATTCTCGTCCTGTTGTGCTTGCGAGTTGAGAATCTCGTCGACTTCCGTGACTTGTCCCAAGTTTCGCAAATTCGAGAGCGCAACCACGATACGATTGAACAGCACAAAACGCTTGGGGTCATCCACCGTGCGGTGAATATTATTGATCACTTCATCGACAGTCGTCGACGACAGCACAAAATCGTGATCGCCAGGCACGACCTGATAACGCAACGCTACCCGCTGCAGCGACAGTTTGCGCGATTTGAGAAACAAGATGGCGATCGACCAGCAGGAAAACATCACCGTCGGATACTGCGTCGGTCCGCGTTGCGTGAACATATCGCCAAAGTAGGTTCCTTGAAAAGGAATCAGCGCGCAATAGAACCCGGCGGTGAGCAAGCACGCAATCAGAAAGGTCAACAGATTGTTGGTGCGAGTGTATTGCCCACCCGGAAAGCCCAGCCATTGCTCGGGATCCATCAGTGACCAACTCAAGGCAATCTCTGTTGGGCCGGATGTCTGAAGCGGTACCGACTGGGGCGGCGAAAAGCTCATATCAACATCCGAACCAGCAGGCAATAATCGTCACAATGTTCAGAACGAGGTTCCCACGGCAATCACCGAAATGGCTGCGAGCAATGCAAATGATAAACAAAACAGTACCAGAATGCCTAACAGCATCCACAGGCGTCGTTGCACATGCAGAGCGATACTGAGTCGTGCTTCGTCGCGAGCCGTCATCACATCGCCTAGGCGATTGAAGTAGACCACCAGCATCCACGACACACTGGCGCCAAGAACCCCCAGGATGATGCCGCCTAATCCTGACGCAATGAAGAGACCCAAGTGTAGTCTCCCTCCCTCGACGAGTTGCATGATGCTAGAAATCAACAGTAGGACCACGAACACAAAGCCGGTGACAGCCACAAACATGATCCACGGCCGCATGCATGCGATGGCTCGCAGCGACTCGATGCTGACCATCCCTTCAGAATCAACGGTCGGCGCAGCGGCGCCACTGGTCGCCTGCATCAGTCCTGCGACGCGTTGCGGACTGACCCAATCGCTACTTTCGTCGATCAGTACCAAGTCTGAGTCGGAGATCCGCCCACTTGCCACTAGCGCTTGCAACGAGGCGAACGAGACCGGCCCGTACTCGACTCCGTTGCTGGTGTAGTAGCAGCGCTCTTGAGTCATCCGGCTCACGTTCGCCGCGGCTTGCGCCGCAGGCGTCGGGGCGACCGTGTAACTCGGCTCAGGTTCATGCTGCCGGACAGGCGTATCCACCACCACGGGTTCGTTGCCAAACAACTCCGGAAATGTGGAGGCGCGGACCCAGGCCACATCGTCGGGCGAGACTTCATGCAGCCGGCTTAGCCGACCTTGCTTGGCAAAGGCCTGTAATTGCTCAAACGTATACGGGCCTTGCTTGCTGCCGCGAATGCGGATGTAAAGCGAACCATTCACAATTGCAACTCCTCAACCTCATCCGCACTGCCACCAGCGTTATTTGGCAGTTGCCTTGAGCACAAAAATAGGTCGTCCTTCGACATGCGTACTGCTGTTCGCGGTTTGAATCGTGGCGACTCCGGCATTCAGCGTGCCGATCTTCGTCAGCGTCGCTTCGGTTTTACCTGTCGTTTTATACACTACAAACAAATCGCCCGTGAGGGGCGACGCGATCTTCCTGGTTTCGCAACTCCAGCGATCTTTGACCTGGTCGTCCTGTTTGAGCCAGCCGTACCATTCATACTGATCGACTGGGATTCCCCCCAGTTCAAGCAACTTGGTTTCGATCGTGTCATTCAATTTGCTCAAATCGGGCATCCGCTCGATGACCTCACGGACTCGATTATTACGCTCGGCGCGGGCCTCGGCGTCGTCAGGATTCAACCAGTTGACCGTCAGCGTTAAATTGCCGGCATCGACAATCGTCAGCGGCTGCTGTAACGCTTCCTGCAACAACAGACTGCGCTTACCCGCAATCTGGCCAACCCGTTTGAACAAGGTCAGCTTCAAAATTGGGTCCAGGTCCGGTTCCTTGAGGATCTTTTCGATGAACCCGGCAAACGCCGAATCCCAGCCGATTTGACTCATTCGGGTATGAACGACATCCAGGATTTCCTTAGCCAATTTCGATTGCGGTGCGATCGTGTCGTAGGGCGGCGACGTTGTCACAAGTTCGTACTTGTCGACGCTATCTTTACTTTTCGACAACGACAGATTCTTCTTGTTCAACTCGAAGTCCGATAAATACTCGAACTGAATCCTGGCGGTGGCGGCTACCTCGCGTGGCGATTCTCGGATGTAGTACTTACGCAGACTTTTATCCGCCTTGTCCCGCAACATTACCATTCGTAACCCGGAGATGGTGGGATTCGTCATCAAGTCGTTGAGTTCGGCAATCGCTCCTTTTTCGTCCTGTTTGCGCGCCGAAGCGATTGCTTCCAGTCGAGTCAATCGGCTGCGAATCGGGTCAACGCCCGGCAACAGGGAGATCAATGGGTCATCAATCACCGACCTCTTTTGCGTCACCAGATCGGCAATTGCCTGATCAGATAGCTTCTTTACATCGAGCGTACTCCATTGTGTCAGTAGTTGATTGCGCTGCTCGAGCGCCTGCCATAGCGAAGCTTCGTTCTTGACCTTCGCAAAGTCGATGGACCGTGCCGTATTGGACGCTTTATTGGCGAAATTGCCCAGGGCGTTGGCAAACGCATTGGCTTGACCAATCTGCTCGGTGACCTGAGAGATGAGCAGGCTTTGCTCGCGCCGTGCAGAATTCGACCGGGTAAGATCCCCCAGCCGGGCAATCGTCGAGGGGACTACCGCCAGCAGTGGCGAGGTTACTTTGTCTCGCTTGCTCAGCGCGGTTAGATCGCGATTGAGTTTGCTGAGCACCTCGTCACTCGGCGGCGTTGTCTTAGACGACTCTTCCAGGCGGGTCAATTCCGTTTCGATCGCTTTGTAATCGCGCTCAAACTCGGAATTGATCCGGTCCTGCTCAGCTTGCTCTTTCGCAGAATCTCGGGAAGCAATTTGCTGATAGATCGGCTTCAGTTTGTGATCAATGCTTTCCGTCAAACTGTCCTTGATCTTCACGACCTCCTTGCCGTTCATGGTGGCCATCTCGCCGGCTGTAGCCTTCAGTTCCTGCTCTTTCGATTCCGCCAGATCTTTGACCGACTTCAATAGTTTTTTTGCGTCGGCCATGGAGCCCGATTCGATCTGCTTTTCATTGATTTTTTCTTGCAACTCAGCCGTCAGACTTGCCAGTTGCAGGTTGAACTTTTCCCGAGCAGATTCCAACTTTCGGATCCAGTCGTCGCTCAGCTTAATCTCCTTGGAAGCGGCGATCAGCGGCTCCGATTCGCTCAGCCGCTGAATATACTGCGATGCCAAATCCAGTTGATTCTCATCGATCAGCCGATTGACCTGGGCGACGTGATCGGCCAGCACCCCCTGTTCGAGCTTATTTTTGGTCAAGATGGCAATCGAGAGCACCACAATTACTGTTCCTAAGACAATCAACACACGCCGGCGACGGACCATCTGATCGAGCGCTTTCATGCGCTCACGTAAGCGCTGATCAGTCAGTTCGGGGATCCCGAGCTCGTAATGCAGCACAGCATATGCCAGCCGTTCCAGTTCAGCGCGCGGCGCTTGTGAATCAAGCGCCGTGTTCAGCTGCGCAACAGTCGTATCGAATTCGGCCTGGCGGATATCGAGACGATCTTGTTCGTCGAGCCACGCCAGCGTCGGGGCCGCCACGATCGCGAGTGGGTCGTCGGATGGCAGGTCGGCTAGCGCCACACATGCCAACCAGCGCCCGCGAACTGAGCGGCCCTTGTCCGCTTCGAACTCACTATGTGCCGCTGCGAGTTGCTGCGCCAGTTCTTCCAGCTCTCGCCGGGCCTTCGTGGCGCGGATGCGCTGGTGGGTTTGTTTGGCGCGTTGGATGAGTGGATCGCCGACAGGTTTCAGCCACTGATTCGACGTCACCTCACGTTCGATATCGACCAGCGTATCGACGTCAAAGGCCTTGGCCGCGGCGGTAATTTCGTCGCCGATCTGCTGCATCCGCGCCTGCTCATACTTAGCCAAATCGTCCCGCCAGGCGCCAAGCGGGTCAGCCTTGGCAATACGACGCAAGATGGCGATCCGCAGACTCAGCGGGCTACGTTCGAGCGCCGCGCAGCGATGCTGCTGCAACAGGGTTGACAGCGGGAGTTCAGTGGCATAGGCCTCGTTCAACTCGGCCGCGATATCCACTAGCAATTCCGGCGGCTGCAACTCATTGTGCTGCCGTAGGTAGTCGCTCCATTGCGAACGTTCAGGAAAATCGAGCGTACTGACCAACTCGATGAGATTCGGCTCTTGCTCGGCCAGTTGAATGGCTTCGGTTCGCAACCCTTTGCGGAGCAATCGCGAGCAAGCGCGCAAACGATCGTTGGCTTCCTTGCACAAGGTAATATAATCCGACGCCAGCGACGCAATCTCGTCCGGCAGCGGATTTCCCTTGGCGACAAGCAAATCCCGAATCTCATCGACTAGGGCAAGTTCATCGATAGCAGCCATATTCTAAGATGCCTTACGGGGCTTCCAGGATTCACGAATCTTAGCCTCTTCAATATCCGTTCTTATATGATCGTGGTCATATAGCCGATATTTAACTGAAGTGACGTTGAGTGTATTAATCATAGACGTGACATGTTTATGCAATGTGTTTACGATCATATGATTGGCTTCAGTGTTGCGCAGCTGACCTTCTAATTTATGGCGTTTATCGTCGCCTTCTTTGTTTTTGGGGAGCCCCTTGATATCCTTCTTTAGTTCATCGATCCGAGTGGCGCAATTCTGTGACTGCAATAAAATCTGACTTTGGATTTCATTTGTAATAAGCACTCCGTTTTGCCAGCTCAAGGACTGGCCGTCTGGGGAAATACTGGGAACATCACAAAATATCCCCACAATCGGATATTCATTGTTGCGTGGCCTTAAACGAATGGTTGCGTTTTTATTATTTGGCAATGAATATGTGGTCCAGTCGATTTCTTTATCGATTACAATAGGTGTTGTATTCGAAAGAATGCTCGCTACATCTGGCGTTGACATTATTTCCAGGCGACGCTCAATACCTTTGGGTGCGCTGTTCCAAACCAATTCAGAAATTACTCGAGCCTTAGAAAACGGAACGCTATCCTCTTTGGCATTAAGTGTGCCAAAGTGCAAGTCCTCAAAGTCCTGGTCATTGTAAATTAATCTCAACCAGAGTGCATTGAGTTTAAGTCTTTGGTGAATTGCAAACTGGGTAGATGCCCGAAAGGCAAGTTTCGGTGGATCTGCTAGTTTGATGTAAAACTTTCCAAGTGGTGTCGACTCAACTCCTGCTTTGTGACTTAGTGCCCATTGATGGTCTTGATTGGCTTCGGTAATCTTGGCTATGATATACTCGCTGCTCACGGGATGTCCTTCATGATCAACCAGTTCGAGTTGAACCCGTGCTTCAGAGCCTTTAGTTAATGCCAAAACCTCATGATCGCCAGTAGCCCTTATGTCGATACATCGGCGCATTAGTTTATTAAGGCGAATATTTACGAGCGGGTCTTCGATCTTAGGTGGATCTCTCGGTGTCACGGGGGGAGGAGTTGAGGGTATGGGTACAGGGCTCGGTTGCTGTGTTAGGCGTTGCTTTTCTGGTTGACTTTTTTTGCTTTCTCTTTCGACTTGCAAGTCATTTTCCAATTTCTTAGCTTTTTCTTCAGCCGATCGAGCTTTTTCGGTGGCTTGTAAAAGTACTTGTGCTGCTTTTTCTTCAGCAGCATTTCTTTCTGCTTCTTTGTCGTGTTTTGCTCTAGCGGCTATTGCCTTCTCCTCCGCCGCCTTTACTTCTGCAATTCTTCTCGACTCAGCTACATTAAAATATATGAACACACCACCAGCGAGGACTAATGCCAATACCAAGGTGCTGATCGCGGCAGGCACGACCCAACTCGAACGATCTTTGATAAACACCACAGCAGGACGGTTTGAATGGGCAGCCGAGGCCGCGTACTGCCGCGGCTTCGGAGCTTGCAGACGAGGATTGGGACCGTCGTTCGGTGTACGTAACACGGGTGCTGCAGCAGGCGAGGTGCTCACAGGCAAGTCGGCTGCTGCGACATCAGGATTTGCCTTGAGTGGGGCAGGCTGAGCGTGTGTTGCAGGCGCAACGGGAGCAGGCGCAGTGGCGTGTCGTTCAACTTGCGGCAAGCGACCCGTGCGCGCGGCCTCGACGCGGTGACCACCCTGCGCGGCCGGTAAGGGGTTGCATAGGTCAATCACAAACCATTGCGGCGATCGACGCGCTGCCTGTGCTTCGGGCTGACCATCCACCAGGAATCGCCACTGACATTCCATTCCCGGCAGCGGCTTGGTGAACACGCTACTAAAGGTTACTTGCCAACGTTTATCGGGGGGCAGAAGGGCGAGCGATTCGGTGATGAGCGTCAGGGCATCGGTCCCGAGCGGGTAAATGATGTAGGTTGGGCGCGGCGGCGAGGCAAACACCCCCTCGGCCAAGACACCGGCCCAACCGGCGTCGCCGGTGAGCGCCTGCCAGGCGCGACAGACTTGCGCCGCTGCTTCGACTTGCGGCGGCTTGCGCCCTGTCGGCAAAATACGTGGTTCCCCCTGCCATTGGGTCTCCATGAAACCGGGCGCGGCCAGCAGCGCCCCAGGGCCTGCCGGAACACATTCGGTCGTGGTCAGTGCCACGTGGTGGGCCAGCTTGTTCGAGCGTTTCGAGTAATCGAGCCCCGCGTCACAGATCCGCGACAGCACGTGAAACTCTTGCGGGCCAACCTTGATCCGGTAGTGCGAGTAGTTGATCGGGTTCTGCGCCGACCGCGGGTCATGGGCCGGAAACAAATGCCGATAACCGCTGAGCGACTCAAGACGATCGGCCAACGTCGAGGACATCCCCGGCGTGCTGGCGACCGTGCAGAATCCGACCAAGCCGGTCTTTAGCCCCCGTGGCACCGACGTGTAAATCAGTTCCTGTGTCACGATGATCTCTCCGGTCGCGGAGTACCATCCTGCCGACCGACATACGGAACCAAGCCTTGCATCCACCGCGCGAGTGCATAGAGCATCGGAACTTCGACCCACATCGGCTGCACGTCGCGCGGGCGGACTAAGCAATCACCGGGGCTTTCTGGACTTGGCTCGGGAGTGCATCCGAGAGCACTGACTGGAACGTACAGTACCTCTTGGCAAAAGCCTTCTGCCGCCGACACAAATTCGCTGCGATATTTCCAGAGCATGGCGCGCACCCGGGCCGACATCTCTTCGATCGACGGCAGGTCGAGTGCCCCAAGATTGCCCTTCCCTCGACGAATGAGTTGCGTCGTCTCCAAACGGGGGCTAGCCCCTTCGAGCAGGCGAAACCAAGCGTCGTATTTGGTGACGATCACAATCAACGGACGATCGTGACGCGCGCTTTGTCCCAGGCCTGTGTAGCGACGAATCCGCTCAGCCGCCTCAAGCAGCACGGTCTCTTGCCGATAGGTTTTTGTCGGGGTGATAATTTGAGGGTCCCGCGATAGTCCCGTGCAAGCCCGGCGGAAGTCGGGCTCCTGAGTCGGATCGAACAAGAAAAAAAGCACCCGCGACTGGGCCAAATGCCGCGTGACAGGCGTGCCAACTTTATCGGTCCCCGGCAGAAAATGCTCGCCAGCGTTGTCATAGAGGCAAAGCCCACGCGAGAGCCGATTCATATGGCTAAAATATGGATGACCATCGAGCGGACGAAGTCCAAACACATACGGCTGCGGATAGCGGATATGCTGTTCACCGAATAGGACCGTGTCGTACAAATCATTCCCCTCCAAGACGGTCTTGGGGAGTTTCATCAGATTGTCGGGATTGGGGTTAAGAAACAACTCCTGCTCGTAACTGTTGAGCTGCAAATTGATCGAGGGATCGGCATCACCAAATGAGAGTGCAAAGTTTTGCGGCAAGATTTTACGTAAATGCCATGTCATGGCAGCCAGTAGATGTGACTTACCCGAGCCAGGCGTGCCCAATATCGAAAGGAATAGCGGCTCCATTTCGAGC
>CAYLYE010000052.1:0-30373 GCA_964387325.1 uncultured Planctomycetaceae bacterium | reverse complement strand
CAGCGCCGCGGCGGAGTCGGCCTCGTCGATGTTCATGTGAAACAGGTCGGCCAGGATCCGCACGTTCCGCGTCCGCAGCGTGCCCAGCCAGGCGGCCGTGTCGCCGAGCCGGTTAAAGAGGTTCGTCTCGTACCGGTTCAGCGGCTCGTAGAGCAGCGGCACGCCGTGGCGGGCGGCGTGTTCCCCGAGTTCGTCCAACGCCTCCGCCAGCCACGCCAGGTAAGCTGCCCGAGGCGCGTAACCCGGCGATCATTCCCTTGCCGCCGGTCAAGCCTCCGGCTGGTCAAACACCGGCCAACACCAAGCCAACGCCAAGTAAGCCGGCCCCTGACACGGTGCCTCCGCCCGAGCCCCCGCGGCGACGGACGTTCGATGACCCGACCCCCGAGAGCGTGCAGCGGGCGATCGCGCCCGAGGACTTCAGTGCGTTGCAGAACACGCTCGGCTTAGCGCGCGGACCCAGTTCGGCGGCGCCGGGCATGATTGGTGACTTCTTCGGAGGCGGTGGCTCGCTGGCCACGGTGCCGGTCTATCAGTATCACAAGATCCTCAACACACGGATCATCAACAGCACCTACACCGACACACTGCCGCAAGTCACGCCCGGGTTACTCGGCTTTGCATTCGATCGCATCGGGCCCGACCCGTATCTGATCAGCGCCGGTCCGGCCACATTGGGTGCCGTTGGGCAACAAATCCCGATGGCCCTCTTTCAGCCGTTCGCCACGCCGACGCTCAATCAGCCCATACCCGCGGGCACCTCGACCTTTCAGACGGTCAATAGCACGGCATACGTGACCTCGAACGTCCCGCCAGGTTCGCCGATCACGGGCTCGCTGGGTGTGGCCGACATCGAGTACTACACCGTCAAGCCGACCGAAATTACCTTGCCCAGCCCGGGCGCTGGGGCGAGTGTCGGAAGCCAGAAGATCGTCGAGGGGAACAGCCCCATGCCCCGCGATCGACTCTTCACGTTCTACGATCTCTTTACCGCCGTGCCGCTCTCGGCCGCGGGCGTGAATGTTAATCGCATGACCCCCGGCTTCGAGAAGACGTTTTTCGATGGGCTGATGTCGGTCGACTTTCGTATGCCCATGGCGCTCACGCTCGATAGCAACGTGACGGCCGACGGCGTCACGAACAGCTCGAACCCCGAGTTTGGCAACGTGGCGCTGGCCGTCAAGTCGCTGTTGTACCGCGGCCCGCGCTGGGCCGTGTCGACCGGGTTGGGCATGACCTTGCCGTCGGCCGACGACTTGAATATCAACAGCGCCGTCGGCCTCGAGCTGATCCACGTCCACAACAAGAGCGTCCATTTGCAACCGTTCTTGGGCGCGCTCTTCACGCCCAACGAACGCTTCTTCGCGCAATCGTTCATACAGGTCGATGTCGACACCAACGGCAACCCTGTCTTCGCCAACCTGACGGGCTCATCGCTCGATTACATCGGCCGACTGCAGGCCCCGACGTTTTTGTACCTCAGCCAAGGGTTTGGCAAGTGGATCTATCGCAGCCAGGATCGCGATCAGAAGGTCACGGGCGTGTCGTTGCTGGCCGAGGTGCATCTGAATCGGTCGTTGCAAACGTCCGACGCGCTCTCGACCGGCGGCTTTCGGATTGGCGACGGCGCGACGGCGATCGAGGCGATCAACCTGACGCTCGGCAGCACCTGGGAGCTATGGAACCGCAACTACCTGACAACCGCGCTCATCACGCCCTTGGGCGGCGGCAGCGACCGGCAGTTCGACGGCCAGTTCCGGCTCATGTTCTCGCGCCGCTTCGGTCCCACCACGCCGCAAAACAGCGTGCAGTTTTAGGTCTTTCTGCGCGACTGCTGCCGTTACCGCCCCGCCCGCCGGTGCTGTTTCTCAAATGCGTCAACATCAAGCCCTGGTATTTTCGACGCAACATGTTTTGTGCATTTAACTTACAGCCTGGATTGCCGCCTCTGCAAAAGCAGCAATTGCGCGTCCGATTTTAGCCCCTAATTCGACGCAACATGATTCATGTCATGAAGTTGAGTCATTCATGAGTGTCGGCGATGGAGTGCCGTGACGAACGGATGCGCGTTCATGGCTCTCGCCGAGCTGGAGTTTGCAACCACCGGTCGATCACGCATTGTGGTTGAATCATCGGCGGTCGGCATTCCACCACCGCGCAACTCCCGCGACGAAATAAAAAAAGCCGCCCTGGTTTCCCATGACGGCACGTCGCTCCGTAGAGCGTTGCCTGCGAATGTTTCGTCTTGTTACGAAAAGCCGCAGGGCAGAATCGGATACACGTTCATGAGCTTAGACCGTTCCGCCTCTAAAGTCAAACCTCCGCTCGAATGTTAAAGTACCGCAGACACAGGTGTATCCAATTCAGCCCTGTAGGCAATCCGCAGCACACCCTCCGTCAAATTCAAATAGAATGTTGCGGCCGGTGTGTATTGATTGTATCAACCCGAACGTCTATTGACAATACTGACGGAGGGTGTTAAATTATCACCAATTCCTTAACGAAGGTCGAGGATGCGACTCCTCGACCTTCACTGTGAGTGTGGCGAAACTGGTATACGCAGTGGTTTAGAAAACCACCGGTCCGAGCAGGCCCTTGCGGGTTCGAGTCCCGCCACTCACATTTAGGTTAACCTCAAATTCCTGCTGGGGCAATAGTGATGCAAGGACAGACTCGATGCGTTTTAGGCCTCGACCTCGGTGCCAACTCGCTAGGTTGGGCATTGATTGATGAAGTAGCCCAATCGATCATCGCTTCGGGGGTACGCATCTTTCCCGAAGGGGTCGATAACTTCGACACCAAAAAAGAAAAATCCAAGAGCGAAGACCGACGGGTCGTGCGTGGCATGCGACGCCAAATTGCCCGTCGTGCGCGTCGTAAATATCGACTGCGCGAAGCGCTGATCGAAATTGGCTTACTCCCGACTAACGCAGCAGAGCAGTTAAAGCTCGATCAACTCGACCCTTACGACCTGCGCTGTCGAGCACTCGATGAGCCTCTCACCGTACATCAGTTAGGTCGAGTGTTTGTCCATCTCAATCAGCGGCGCGGATTTCTCTCGAATCGCAAGTCCGATCAAGCTCGCAAAGACGAAACCAAAGGCATGCTGGCCGAGATCAACGAACTGGCCCAGCAAATGCAACTCGCCGAGAGCCGGACCTTGGGCGAACACCTTGCCAAGGCTTTGCACTCGAACCCGCTCCATGCGATTCGCGGAAAACATACTCGTCGCGATATGCTGATCGATGAGTTCGAGCAGATTTGGAACAGCCAACGTCGCTTTCATCCTGACTTGCTAACCGACGCCTTGAAGCATGGAACGCACGGATCAATTGCCTCGGTTCGCGATCCGATCGCTGGCAAGGATGAACAAACCTTAGTTCAAGCATTTGGCCTGTTTGGGCTGATTTTCTTTCAGCGCCCTATGTACTGGCCCAAGTCGGTCGTTGGTCAATGCGAGCTAGAACCCAAGCGCAAGCGATGCCCTCGGGCCGACCGGCTCGCGCAGCGATTCCGCTTGTTGCAGGAGGTCAATAATCTGCGGTACATCGATCCCACGACCCGCGATGAGAAAACACTCTCCTCGACGGAACGCACACTGTTGTTGGACAAGCTTGCGAAAGTCGAAAAGATGGAGTTTGATCGGATTCGCAAAGAGCTGGGCTTCTTAGAATCGATCACGTTTAACCTGGAGTCGGGCAAGCGGACAAAGTTGCAGGGGATGGTGACCGATACGCGATTGGCACATAAGGACCTGTTTGGACCCAATTGGCATAAGCGGCCTGATGCCGAGAAGACGCAGATCGTTCGCACGCTGATCAAAGGCGATGAAGCGGAGATTTGTCGACTGGCAACGACCGAATGGGGGCTCGACTCGAAGGCCGCTCAACGACTGCTCGATGTCGAGCTTCCGCCCGGTTATCTTCATCTGAGCATCACCGCGTTGGAAAAACTCGTCCCACCGATGGAGCGCGGCTTGCTGTATATGACGAACGACGACACGCCGTCGGCGTTATCCGAAGCAGGCTATTTGCGTCCCGACCAACGCAGGCATGTTGCGCTGGACACTCTCCCTGAGCCGCCCGACGTGACCAACCCTGTCGTGCGACAAGCGTTGTATGAGCTGCGCAAGGTCGTCAATAGCATTGTGCGCCGCTATGGCAAGCCGAGTCGGATTCATCTGGAACTCGCCCGCAATGCCGCTGCGAGTTCGGATGAGCGCGCCAGTATGTCACAGCGCATGCGTGAGCGTGAAGCCGAACGCGACCAAGCGGCCGAGGCGATCCGTCAACATGGCGTTAAGGTCAATCGCGACGCGATCGATCGCTATCTGCTTTGGGAAGAACAGAACCGCACCTGCATCTATAGTGGCGAGCCGATCAGCATTGCCAAATTGTTTGGCGGCGAGGTCCAAGTCGATCACATTCTGCCGTACTCGCGTTGCTTAGACGATTCGTTCATGAACAAGGTCGTCTGCTTGGTGAAGTACAATGCCGACAAGCAGAACCAAACGCCCTACGAGTGGTTGGCCGGTAGCGATTCAGCTCGCTACGAACAGGTATTGCAGCGGGCTTACAAGCTCGACTACCGCAAGCGGCGCCGATTCATGCAGAAAGAGTTGGAACTCGACACGTTCATCGAGCGGCAACTCAACGACACGCGGTATATCAATCGCTGTGCGCTCGAATTTCTGCGCACTCTTTACACCGAACCGCACCACGTGTTATGCCCCAAGGGAAGTCATACGGAATCGTTCCGTTGGCTCTGGGGCTTAAACAGTGTCTTGCGCGAAGACAGTCAGAACAAGAAAAACCGAACCGATCATCGGCACCATGCGGTTGACGCGGTCGTGATTGCTTTAACCGACGCCAAGCGCCTGCAAGCCTTGTCGCAAGCCAAGGCCAATACGCTCGCAACGGCTGGCGAAAAACACCTCGCCGAACCGTGGAAAACATTTCGCGACGATGTCGAACGCGCGATTCAAGCGATCAACGTATCGCATCGCGTTCGTCGCAAGGTTGCCGGGGCACTGCATGAAGATACGCTCTACGGCCCAACGGCCGAGCCGGGCGTGTTTGTGGTCCGCAAACCACTCACGACTTTGACGCCCTCGATGATCGAGGATATCCGTGACTCCGCGATCAGACGACTGGTCATTGGACGCCTTGAACAATTTGGAGTTAAACATGGCCGTGGTTCCAAAGATAAAATTCCGGCCGATGCTTGGAAGGTACCGTTGACGATGCCCTCGGGAGTGGTGATCAAAAAGGTTCGTTTGCTCAAACGAGATCAAACCATTCAACCCATTCGTTCACAGTCGGCCTATGTCAAACCGGGGTCCCTCCATCATTTGTGCCTATATGAATGGGAACAAAATGGAAAACTCGTTCGCGATGCGGTTTTTGTTTCCATGTTGGAAGCGATCAACCGAGTGAAACGTAAAGAACCGATCATCATGCGAATTCATCCGACACAATCTAACGCCAAGTTTGTCATGTCATTGAGTGCCGGAGAAAGTGTATTAATCGAACATAATGGACATGAACATCTGAGCACGTTCGAGACCGCTGCTTCGACCAGTCAGCAAATGTGGTTTCGATTGCATACGGCGGGAGGCAAATCGAGCGATAAATCGGGCGTCATCAGCAAAAAGCCGGGGTCGTTTGTGGGGCGCAAAGTCACGGTCCAACCCCTGGGCGAAATACGTTGGGCCAATGATTGACTTTGCTTGGTGAGCGAATCATAGTGGCGCGCTGTTAGTCTTGCTTGGAAGCCAACGAGTGCCAAGGACGGTCGTAGTGCCGGTCCCCAAACACCCGTGGCGCTCCGACCCATGATCAAACGCACGATCGAAGTCTCGCGCGAAGCGACCCACCTGAGCGTCCGACTCAATCAACTCACCCTGCGACGTGGCGAGCAAACCGTCGGCAGCATCCCCTGCGAAGATATCGGCGTCGTGGTCGTCGATCATCCGCAAGCCACCTACACCCATGCGGCCCTGGCCTCGCTCGCCCAGGCCGACGCTACGCTAGTCGTCTGCGGCCGCGATCATCTGCCCGTGGCAATCCTGCTCCCCCTCAGCGATCACACGCAAGTGGTGTGGCGCGTCAAGGAACAGATCAAGGCGGGCAAGCCACTCTGCAAACGGCTCTGGCAACAAATTGTTCGCACCAAAATTCTTCGCCAAGCCGACAACTTGCTGGCCGGGTCCCCTTCTGAACGACGGCTACGACAGCTAGCGCAGGAAGTCCGTTCGGGCGACTCGACCAATGCCGAGGCGCAGGCCGCTAAAGTCTATTGGTCGGCTTGGCTCATCGAAGCGCCCGAAGCACAATCCGCGTTTCGTCGTGATAGCGACGGGGTCGGCGCCAACGCACTGCTCAATTACGGCTATGCCGTCGTGCGCGCGGCGATTGCCCGCGCGCTGGTGGCCGCCGGGTTGGTCCCCTCGCTCGGCCTGCATCACTCGCATCGTGCGAATGCGTTTTGCCTGGCCGATGACTTGATTGAGCCATTCCGCCCGCTGGTCGACGAGCGGGTTCGGCAACTGCTATTCGCGGGTCAAAACGAACTCGATCAGCCGACCAAGGGGGCACTGCTCGAACTGCTGGCCGCGCCGATGGAAACCGACGAAGGCCGCGGACCGCTGCTCGTTGCCTTGCAGCGTTATACCGCCTCGCTCGTGCAGTGCTTTCAAGGCTCGTCGCGTCGACTGGAGATTCCTCAACCATGCGCGTCAGCGGATACCGATGTATGTGGGTCGTAACGATGTTCGACTTGCCGGTCGACACCAAGCGAGCGCGTAAAGAGTACGCGCGCTTTCGCAAGGGCTTGCTGGAAGACGGATTTACACAGATGCAATATTCGGTCTATTTGCGACATTGCCCGAGCGAGGAGAATGCCCATGTCCATATTCAACGGGTGTCGCGGAGCGTACCGCCGGACGGTGAGGTTCGGATCATCACCATCACGGACAAGCAGTTTGAGCGGATGCGGATATTTTGGGGAAAAATGCGCAAAAAGCCCGAGCTACCCAGTGAGCAGCTCGAGCTTTTTTAGCGGTTCGATCCGTTGCAAGGCGTGTTGACGAATTGACTTAGGGAGGAGGTAGTGTATCCGATCCTACCCCGCGAGCAATCCGCAACCCCGAGGCTGGCTGATGCTATTCGCCCTCCAGTGTATCCGATCCTACCCCGCGAGCAATCCGCAACTCAGGAGCCATCGCATTTTGCGATGGCTCCTGAGTTGCGGATTGCTCGACGTGGGGCTGGGATGAGAGAAGATCGCACGATTCAGCGCGACTGTATGGTGATTTACAACGTCGGACATAAAGGCAGCGGCGAAGGGAATTGACCGCTCCCTTTTTCGAAGCGATTTAGATCAACTCGCGGATGGCGTGCGCGGTGGAGGGCATGATCGGCAGCGGGCGCTCGGCCATGTCGCGAACGGTCGTGTGCGGGTCGACGCCGAGACGATTGTAAAGTGTGGCGAGAATGTCCTGATAATGAATCGGTCGCGCGGCGGCGTAACCGGCCAGCTTGTCGGTGCTGCCGATGACCTGACCCACACGCAGGCCGCCGCCGGCGAGCAGGCAGCTATTCACCGGCGCCCAGTGATCGCGACCGGCGTCCTTGTTGATCTTGGGCGTGCGACCGAATTCGCCCCAAACGCAGACGGTCACATCCTTGTCGAGGCCCCGCTCGTAGACGTCGTGTACCAAGGCCGAGATGGCCGTGTCGAACTGCGGGAGGTTTTTCTTGAGGTGCGTGAAGTTCTTGCCGTGGGTGTCCCAGAAGCCAAAACCCACGGTCACGACGCGGACGCCGGCCTCGACCAGACGGCGGGCCATCAGCAGTTGCTCGTTCCAGAGCGGAGCGCCGTCTCCTTGGTGCTTGGCCGAGCCCTGGCCATAACGTTCGCGGACTTGCTTGTCTTCGCGCTCGATGTCCATTGCCTCGACGAGCGCGCTGCTGGTGAGCACCTCGAAGGCGCTCTGGTAGGCGTTTTCCATCTTGGCCACTTCGAGGTTGTCGACCGCGCGGCGGAAACCGTCGAGCCCGGCGAGCAACGCGCGACGGCTCTTGAACTCGTCGCTCGTAATGAACCGCAGTTTCATGCTGGCTAGGTCTTCGCCGTCGGCTTTGATCGGCGAGTACTGCGGACCGAGGAAGCCCGCCCCGGCACTGTTGTACGGCTTGTGCTGCATCGTGGGGAACAAATCGATGTAGGCCGGCACGACGCGGCTCGTGGGACCTTGCAGGCGATTGACCACGCAACCGAAGTTGGGCTTCTGCTCGCGTTGGGCCTCGTTCATCGGGAAGCCGGTGAGGTTCTGGAAGCTCGTGTGCTCGTCGCGCTGACCCACGACCGAGCGCAACACGGCCAGCTTGTCCATCATGAGGGCAAGCTTCGGAAGCAGTTCGCAGATTTGCACGCCCGGTACGTTGGTGTCGATCGGCTTGAACTCGCCGCGCACTTCGTCGGGTGCGTCGGGCTTGAGGTCGAACGAGTCTTGGTGAGCCAGTCCGCCGGAGAGATAGATCAGGATGACCGACTTTTGCGTGCGTCGCTTCGTGGCCTGTTCGGCGCGGAGCACGTCGACCATCGACAGACCGCCGACGGCCAGCGAGCCCATGTGCAAGAACGAGCGGCGCGACAGACCATCGCAGTAACGGCTTTGAGGGCCAAGCAAGCTGAGCATGGTTGGGGCTCGGTGATGCGGGCTGAAGGGCAGGGGGTTTGGAGGCTATTTATTGACGACTGCGCGATGAATGAACCAGGGGGACCAGTGGCAGCTCGGTATTTACCGGCTTCGCGTTGCTCGCCTCGGCCCATTCGCTGTGCAGACTTCAATCAGTATATCGACTGTTTTGCCCGGGGCGAATAGCGGGCCGCACAGGCGGTAAAACCTCGGGGAGCTGAGGTTTCTGAGCCGGGGGCGGAGGCTCCTGGCTCGGATGATGGCAAAAGCACTCCCTCTCCGCTTGCGGGAGAGTGCTGGGGTGAGGGGGCGAGGCGTGATCACACTTCAAATCACCCTCACCCAGCTCGCTTTGCTCGCTGACCTCTCCCTTGACGGGAGAGGTGCGTGAGACCAGGCAGTCCTCCTGCGGACGCTCCCGGCTCGGATGATGGTTGGGATGGTTGGCGAACAAGGCTGTCAAGCCCCGCGGGCTTTCCGTTTGCGCGCCGCGCTAGTAACCTAGAGGGGATTCGCCGATTGCATCTGGAGCGCCGCTCATCGTGAGTCAGCCGTTCGATCCGTATTACAAGTGGTTGGGCATCCCGCCGAGCCAGCAGCCTCCGCACCACTATCGGTTGCTGGGGGTCGAGCTGTTCGAGACCGACCGCGATGTGATCGACATTGCCGCCAATCAGCGGATGAGTTATTTGCACGATCTGGGAAGCGGCCCGAACGGCAAGTTTTCGCAGAAGCTGCTCAACGAGGTGTCGGCCGCGCGGCGCTGTTTGCTCGACGAGAAGCAGAAGGCCGCCTACGACGAACAGTTGCGCGCCAAGCTGGCTCAAGCGTCGCCGCCGCCGACAGTGAGTGCGGCGCCGACCGCGCCACCGCCTCCTCCAGTTCCTCCACCCTCCGCCGCGACGAGCGAAGCGCCGGCGAGTGAGCGGGTCGCCGAGGAAGACAAGCCCTCGGAGTTATCGATCTCGGTCAGCACGACATCGAGCGGCGGTACCCGCGCGGCGAAGAGCAAGTCGAGTCCGGGCAAAAAATCTGCGGCGGTTAAAAAGCCGGTCGATGATGCTTCTGCCGAGACGGGAGACGAGTCGGACGCGGTCGCGGCGAAGTCGTCGCTCAATATGCCGGTGGTGATTGGCGCGGCGGTGATGGGTTTGTTGTTGGTCGGCGGTGGCGTGTGGGCCGTGCTCGCCAAGCCGTGGCAAGCCGCACCCGCGCCGCAGGTCGTTGCGAGCCCGCCGCCACCGTTGCCCGCCGAGCCGAAGCCGGAAAAGCAAGTTGAGGTTGCTCCGAAAATGGCTCCTCCGCCGGTCCCCGCGATTGCGGCAGATCTTGAGGCGGCCGTCAACAACAAGATCAACGAAACGCAAGGCAAAGACGACTTCTTCAAGTCGGCGATCGGTAAGGCGAAGACCACTCCCAAGGCAGCGCCGGCCACCGATCCGGCGGCGACGGGTGGGTCGGCCGCTCGTACCGTGCCGGCCCTGGCTCCGCCTGCCGCGCCGGCGGTCGCACCGGCGGTTATTCCCGTCGCGCGGATGCACTTGACGCCGCAACGTAATGCCGTCGGCGATGTCGCAACCGTGTTCGAGATCGGTGGCGCGTGGCATCTTTTTTATGCGCCGAAACTGGGTGGCAAAAACGCCGACGCGTTCGGGCACGCGGTGAGCACCGACTTGCTCCGCTGGACCGAGCAGGGCGTGAAGTGTCCGCAGCCTCATCCGCAGCAGCCCTTGCAGCTCGGCTCGGTCGCCATCGACACGCAGAACACGAGCGGCCTGGGAGCGAATGCCTGGATCGCCGCGTTTACGTACCCCGTCGAAGAGATGCCCAAGAAATTTCGCTTCGACGTGGGCTTGGCTTCGAGCGTCGATCAAGGAGCCAACTGGACGCTCTCGCCGAAAAATCCGGTGCTCAAGGCGATCAACCCGACGAATCGTCATCCGCGTATTTTCTGGCACGCCGCGAGCAGCCGCTGGGTGATGATCCTGATCGAGACGAGTTCGGCCTCGGCCGGTACGGCCGCGCTGCTGACGTCGCCGGACTTAACGACCTGGACCGCCGGCCAGCGTGTGCCGCTCAACAACGCTCCCGAGTGGCCTGATCTGTTCGAGTTGCCTGTCAGCGGTCAGCCGCAAGGGGTGTGGATGCTCACGACGCGCAGCGGCCATTATCGCCTGGGAGATTTTGATGGCGCGCAGCTCTCGTTGACCAGCGGCGGCGTGTTGCAGTCGAGCAACACGTACTTCGGTTTTCGCACGAGCAATGCTTCGGGAGACTCGGCGCGGCGCGTGCAAATGGCCGCCATCCGCACCAAGACCAATCGTGGATTGTTGAGCGAGGCGGGGTTTGCTTTGCCGCGTGACATCACGATGCTGAAAACGGCGAATGGCTTTGCTCCGTCGCGCGTGTGGCCCAAGGAGTTGAGCGCCTGGCGCGGCAAGCCCATGGCCACGCCCGCTCAAACACTCACCGGCTCGGCGAGTTGGGCACCCGAGCTGACCAGCAGCAGCTATGAGTTGAGCCTGAACTTCGAGCCAGGAGACGCGGCCGGCGCAGCCCAGTTGCTCGTGTTCGGACAACCGATCTCGTTCGAGTTTGCTCGAGACTCGCTCGTGTGTGGCAACGACACCGCCGAGTTGAAAGGGGTCAAGAACGTCGCGTTGCTGGCGATCGTCGATGGCCCGATTGTTGAGCTGAGTTGGAACGTCCCCGGCGGACAGGTGTCCTGCGTCGTCACGCCCCAGCCGCGTGCCAAGCCGCTGGAGTTCAAAGCCAGCACCGGCACGATCAAGCTCAAGAGCGCGTCGGTCTCGGAGCTCAAGCCCCCGGGGTGATCGCTCATCGACGGGGATACCAAAATGAACAAACCATCTCTCCCATCTGAAAAGAGCGGTGTGGTGCTGGTTGATCGTGGTTCCATTTCCTGGTGCATGAGCCGATTGTTCGTTGTGGTGCTCTCGCTCTTGGGTGGTTGCGCAGACACCTCGAATACCCTGCCGATCGATTCGTTTGTTGTCACGTTTGGCGAGCCTGTTGCACTGTCGGCGAAATCGTCGCAGCCCGAGATCGTTGTTCTGGGGCAGCGTCTTGAAAAATTAGGCGATCGTCCGCTCATTGTCATCGACTGCCTGCTGGTCAATCCGCTCGATGTCCCCATCACTTGCCGCGCATACACGTCTGATTCCTGGCAAAAAAGTCCACCCACGGGTGAAATACATCCGTTATATGGACTGGATGTCAAAGACGATGAAGACGAATCATGGCGAGCCGATCTGAATGGATGGTGTGGTACGGGAGCTGGTGACCTTATGGTGAGACCCAAACGTGCCGGGCGATTTCAGGTTTTCATCCACTCGATGGTCCATTCGGCTCGGGTCACTTTAAGTTGCCACTGGCAGCTCCATGGTGAGACCAAGCGCGCCGCCTTGTCGTCGGCCGATATTCGAATCATCGCTGAGTAAGTTGACACAACAGGTCATTTCCGGCGGGTGGCTGGCGTTTTGCGGAGCAAAACCCGGCGAGTAACGTCAGTCACCGCGTCGAAGTGAGCCGGGTTTTGCTGCGCAAAACACCAGCCACCCATGGCAGTGACATGAACGCGCATGTAACGTGTGGGTTGAGAAGCAAGCATGATTTAGACCGTCGCTCCGCGCGGGTTGTTGATCGTGTTGCGAACCAGGCTGTTGCGACGATCGGCGAGGGCGAAGCGTTTGGCGCGCAGCGCCGGAGCAACCGGCGGATTCATCTCCAGTTGCGGCTGACGAATCAGGCCGAGCGACTGTTTGCTGGAGACGGTCTCGGCAGCGGGGGCGGTCTCCGCCGCAGCCGCCTCCATGCGTTGCTGCAATTCGCGCCGCAGGACCCGAATGTTGCGTGGGGCGTCGATCCCCAGCCGCACCGACTGGCCGCTGACCTCTAAGACGGTGATCGTGATGTCGTTGCCGATGACGATTTCTTGCTGAACCTTCCGTGTGAGCACGAGCATGACCTTACTCCTCGAATATGTTGGTTGCCGGTTGTGTTGTGTCCGTGCTCGTTCATTAGTGCAGCCCCCGTGCCAAACTCGATGGCCTCGATAAAGAACGTTGCAACTTCAATTTGATTATTGAGTTGCGCCGATCGGCAGAAACTGCGCGTCGGCGGTGGTGTAAATTCGTCTAGGTACTTGTGCATCTGGCACAATCGCCAGAACTGAACGAATCTCTAGAACTGGCCTCGACTTAGCGAGGCTATCGGGGGCTCAAAGGGCCGGGCGAGCACCGTGTAAGAATTGCCTCGGGCTCAGAAGGTAAGAAGGCCTGAGGCCGGGACGACGGTTCGAGCGTTAGGCCCCTTGCTGGCGCCGGTGCAGCTCATCGCGCAGCTGAGCGGCTAGCTCGTACTGCTCGTTCGCGACCGCCTCGGCCAGTTTTTCGCCCAATGTCTGGCCAAGCTGATAGTGGTCGCGAATCGCTTCTCGCAACTGATTCAGTCGCACCACCAGCTCATCTTCATCGAACTCGTCGAGCGCTTCGTGCTCGGCAAACACGCTGCGCATGCTGTCCAGACCCAGGTTGATCTGTTCGATGGCCGACTCGGGCCGACGGTCTTCTAGCTCGGCCAGCGAAGCGGCTTGCGTGCGATGAAACAAGATGAACGTGCGATACTGCTCGTGCGCGGCGGTCCATTCCTCGCTGGGAGAATAATTGCGGACAAAATCCATCAGCCCCAAACTGTGGTCGGCATCGAGCACCGCGTTGCGAAATTCTCGCAGCGCCAGCCAGCAAAGCCGCCGCTGATAAAACTGCACGAACTCGCGGTCCGTCTCGCCGCACTGCTCGTCGCTGAGCACAAAGTCATCCTCGGCGTCTTGCGCCAGGGTCTTCAGATGGTCGAAGTACGTGTCGGCATCCCCGGGCCGCGCTCCGTCCGGACGCTTGTCGATTTCCAACTGCAGCAGGCCCATGTCGACCCGCATTTGCAACACATCGCGACCGTCGTTGCCGCGGACCATGCGCACGCGCACATCGCCGGGCTCGTAGGTCCACTGCTTGAGCAGGGTGTCGATATTTTTTCGTGTGCGGCTCATACCGTTTCTATTATAGCCATCCGGCGGGCAAGAAAAGCCAGCTTGGCGACAAGTCGGATCGTATCGGTTCTTGAAACGCGCCATTCTACCATCGAGCGAGCGCGTAATGTACGCTGGAGCAAGATCTTATCACATCGAGCCGCCTGAGACGCGACGGGCGGCCTGCCGGGCGGCTAGCACGGCCTGCTCGGCCTCGGCGGCACTGTTGGCTAGCGCCGTGATGTGTCCCATCTTGCGACCCGGTCGCGCCTCGCTCTTACCGTACAGGTGCAGCTTGACCTGCGGCAGCTTCAAGGCGGCGGCCCAGTCCGGTTCGCCCCCTTGCCACACGTCTCCCAGCAGGTTGGCCATCGCGGCCGGGCGGAGCAACTCGGTCGAGCCCAACGGCAAGCCGCAGATCGCCCGCAGCTGTTGCTCAAACTGGCTCGTGACACAGGCGTCAAACGTGAAATGACCCGAGTTATGCGGCCGTGGCGCCAGTTCATTGATCAGCAGCTGGCCATCGCGGGCCAGAAAAAATTCCACGCACAGCACGCCAATCACATCGAGCTTGCGCAGCACGTCATGGGCCATCTCGACCGCCTCGCGGGCCACGCGCGGCTCGAAATGCCCCGGGGCGACCGTCACATCCAGGATATGATTCACATGGCGATTGCTCACCGCGCCGTAGTCGACCACCGTGCCATCGACGCCCCGCGCGGCGACGACCGACAGCTCCTGCTCGAAATCAATAAACGCTTCGAGCACCGCTTCGCTTTGCTTCAACTGTTGCCAAGCGGTCGGGGCTTGATCGACGCTCTGGATCTTCACTTGCCCCTTGCCGTCGTAACCCCAGCCGGCCGTCTTGAGCACGGCGGGACAGCCGAGTTGCTGGAGCGCGGCGATGAGCTCGCTCTCGGAGCGGACCGCGACAAACGGCACGACCGCGAATCCGTGGTCACGCAAGAACGTCTTCTCGCGCAAGCGATGCTGCGTGGTGTGCAGCACATGTCCGCTGGGACGTACCGGTACGAATTGCGCCGCCGCCTCGACCGTCGCGGCGGGGATATTTTCAAACTCGAACGTGATCACGTCGACGCCCCGAGCAAACTCACGCACGCGGTCCAAGTCCTCGTACGCGCTATCCACTTCGAGATCGGCGATCTGACCGGTCGGCGTGTCGCGATCGGGCGAGAACGTGTGAACGCGGTAGCCCATGCGTCGCGCGGCAATGGCGAACATCCGGCCGAGCTGACCGCTGCCGAGCACTCCGACCGTTTGGCCTGGCAACACCGGTCGCGTCACGTGAGGGTCTCCCCCATCACGCGAGCGGTTTGCTCTTGGCGAAATTGCTTAAGTTTTTGCCGCAGATCGCTACGTGTGAGCGCCAGCACGCTCACGGCCAACAAGGCCGCGTTCACGGCCCCCGACTTGCCAATGGCCAGCGTTCCCACGGGCACACCGCCGGGCATCTGTACGATCGACAGCAGCGAGTCGAGTCCCTGCAGGGCATGGCTCTGCACGGGGACGCCGAACACGGGCAAGGTGGTTTCAGCGGCCGTCATGCCGGGCAGATGAGCCGCGCCACCCGCCCCGGCAATAATCACCTGCAAGCCGCGTTGCTCGGCCGTCGACGCATACTCGACGAGCCAGCGCGGCGTGCGGTGCGCGCTGACCACGCGACACTCATGAGGCACATCGAACTGATCGAGCGCCTCATGCGCATGACGCATGGTCTCCCAATCGCTCGTGCTCCCCATGATGATGCCGACGAGCGGCGTGTTTTCTTGGCTCATGACCAATTCACAGTCTCGTTGAAGCCAGCGGGCTACGATCGACCCTCGACACAGCTCGCAAATGCAGTCGTTAAACTAGCATTTCGCTCGTTGACTGAACAGGACTCGCTCCGCCGCAGTTGCCCAAACTCGGGAGCGGATTATGCGCTCTTCTGCACCAGCCACGACGAGCCGACTTGTTGCACCGGAGCGCCAAAAAACTCCTCGACCGCTTGGGTCACGCCGGTGTAGGTGTTTTTGTAGTCGTGCCCGCCGATCAGGCCCCCCTTTTTTATTCGAGGGTACCAGCATTGCAGATCGAGCTTGACCGCCTCGTACGTGTGGTCGGCGTCGATGAAGCAAAACGAGATGCTCTCGGGATCAAAAAACTGCGCGGCATGATGACTGAACGTTCGCAGCGGCACGATGAACTCGATGAGCTGGCCTCGCAGCATGTTCTGTAAAAACTCGTGGAACATGCCGCGAAATTCTTGTGGCCCCTGGTTCGTGGTCTCTTCGAGCCATTGATCGACGGCAAAGAACTGGACCAGCGGCTGCCGCATGGCCAACCGCGAGGCCATGTAGGCGGTCGATTTTCCATACCAGGAACCGACTTCAACGAAGATATCGCCCGGCGCGCCACGCTCGACCGCCAGGTCATAAATCGCCTCGAAGTCGAATTCCCCGGGGATTTTTTGATAGTAACTGGGGTCGACCTGCACCATCCGTGACCAGGGGACAATGGGTGTTTTGTTCGGGTTCATGAACACGATCTCCTCGACCAGCCTACGAAGGGCCTGGCTAGCCGCCAGCGGCCACACGATCGAAATGTGGTGCAAGTGCTTATGTTAAAGTGACTTGCGACGCGATTGTCCAGTTGGGCTGAATTTCGTCCCCGGGACACAAAAATTGCCGCTTGTCAGGCAGCCCTGCCGATTTTAGCATAAGGGGCTTCGCTGAGCGAAAAACTACAACTCTTGGCCCTGAGAGCGCATCCGTTCGCGCGGGGTCAGCTGATATCGAGATTGGGAGACGTTACGCCATGACCATGGACAACAGTTTGCGGATTCGCGCCGGGGCCACGAGCACCCGGAGCGTCTTGACTCGCGCCGAGCGCATTGCCCGCATGAAGACCGACGAGCGTTGGACCGAAGGTCGCAGCCCGTTGGGTCTGCCGAAGGTCCGCGTGATGAAGCTCGCCATGAAGAAGAAAAAGAAGGCCAAGGCCGAGGGTGAAGAGGGTGCTGCGGCTCCGGCTGGCGGCAAGGCCGCGGCTCCGGCCGGTAAGGCCGCCGGCAAGAAGTAAGCGTCGAGCTGCTCGACGACTTCGCGACGAAATTCGAGCCCGCAGGGTACAACCTGCGGGCTTTTTTATGCCATCATGTCAGCGTAGGTATTGCTGCTCGATTGCTTGGATCGGAGCGTCCGACGATGCGCGTCAAACTCGAATATGGCACGACCGGTCTCGAAGTCGAATTGCCCGACGACCGCGTTGTACGTGTCCTCAGCTACAAGAACGCTCCGCCGTTAGATGATCCAGAAGACGCGTTGCGCCGCGCGCTGGCTCAACCGATCGGCTCTCCGCCACTGAGTGAATTGGCTCGCGGCCGTCGCAGTGCGTGCATTGTCATCTGCGACATTACGCGACCGGTCCCCAACGAGCGGATGCTCACGCCGATTCTGGCCACACTCGCCGCGGCAGGCATCGCTCGTGAGAACATCACGATCCTTGTCGCCACCGGATTGCATCGCCCCAATGTCGGTGCCGAACTCGTCGAGATGGTCGGACCCACGATCGCCCGCGACTATCGCATCGTCAATCATCATGGTCGTGACCTGTCGGAGCATCTGTACCTGGGCAAGAGCGCGCGCGACGTCCCGATCTGGATCGATCGCCGTTATGTCGAGGCGGAATTGAAGATCACGCTGGGGCTCATCGAGCCGCATCTGATGGCCGGCTACTCGGGAGGACGTAAGCTGATTTGTCCGGGCATCGCGGCGCTCGAGACGGTCCAGCGTTGGCACAGTCCACGGTTTCTCGAGCATCCCCGCGCCGACGCCGGTTTCCTTGAAGGGAACCCGGTCCACGAGGAGAACACTTGGATTGCCCGGCATGCCGGTTGCGACTTCATTGTCAACGTTGTGCTCGACGATCACCGCCGACCGTTGTTGTTTGTCGCCGGCGATATGGAAGCGGCCTTCATGCAGGGGGTCGAGTTCGTCCGCCGCGTGGCCGTCGATCAGGTGCCGTATGAGGTCGACATCGTGGTCACGAGCAGCGCGGGCTATCCGCTCGATACGACCTTTTATCAGTCGGTCAAGGGGATGACCGGCGCGCTGCCGATTGTCAAATCGGGCGGCACGATCATCGTCGCCGCGAGTCTCTCGCAAGGAATTGGCAGCCACGAGTTCACGAGTCTATTCCGCGAGCATGCCACGCTCGAAGCCTTCATGCAGCGGATCCTCGGCGACGATTACTTCGTCATGGATCAATGGCAGCTCGAAGAGATGGCCAAGGTCTGCCGCAAGGCGAAAGTAAAGATGGTCAGCCAAGGGCTCAGCGCCGAGGTCCTTAGCGGCCTGTTCGTCGAGCCGGTCGCGACCGTCGAGCAAGCCGTGGCCGACTCGCTCGCCGAGTACGGCCCTAACGCCAAGATCGCTGTCATTCCCAAGGGTCCCTACGTACTGGCGCGAGTCGGAGGGGAAGAGACTAGAGACTAGAGACTCTCGCGACAGCGTTTCATCCTTCATCCTTCATCCTTCATCCCTCATCCCTCATCCCTCATCCTTCATCCCTCATCCCTCATCCCTCATCCCTCATCCCTCATCCCTCATCTGTCCTCCTAATGCCTCGAATCACCTCCAGTCATGATCCGGCGTTGAGCGCGCTGCGCGAGGCATTGGCGGCCCGGGCTGACGATCTGGACCAATGCGGCGCGTGGCCACAGGAACAGTTGGCCCTGTGTCGCGAGTACGGCGTGTTCGAGTGGTTCGCGCCGCGTGAGTGGCAAGGGCAGGGCTGGAGCGATCCGGAGTTGCTCGCCGGTTACATGCAATTAGCCGCTGGCTGCGTCTCGACCGCGTTTGTACTGACTCAGCCGCATGGCGTGATTCGCCGCGTGCTCGATTGCGACAATCGGGCACTCGCCCAGCGGCTACTCGGCGAACTGGTGAGTGGCCAGTCGTTCGCCAGTGTCGGTATCTCGCACCTCACGACCAGCCGGCAGCACATGCACAAGCCGATGATGACCGCCCGCGCGGCAGGCGATCGGATCGTGCTCGATGGTGTTTGTCCTTGGGTGACCGGCGGCGTGCAGGCGAAGTATGTCATCACCGGCGCACAGTTCGACGACGGCACGCAGGCCTTGCTCGTGTTGCCCACTCGACTCGCTGGCGTGACGTTCGATCCGCCGGCAAAGATGGTCGGCCTGACCGCAACGCAAACCGGAGCCATGCACTGCCGCGCGGTCGAGCTCGAACGAGATTGGCTGCTGGGCGAGCCGTGCCTGAACGTGATCGCCGCTCAACGCGGAGGCAAGACCGGCTCGCTGCAAACCTCGGCCCTGGCGCTTGGCTTGGCCGACGCAGCGCTCGGTTATCTGGCAAACGAGGCGCGGCAGCGAGTCGATTTGCACGCCGCCGTGGATGCACTGCGGGGCGAACACGAACAGCTCAAACGCGATCTGCTCGAAGCCGCGGCCGGGAGCAACGAACACTCGAACGACGCCATGCGCTCGCGCGCCAACTCGCTCGTGCTTCGCGCCACCCATGCCGCGCTCATCGCCGCCAAGGGAACCGGCTACCTGACGGGTCATCCTGTCGGACGTTGGTGTCGCGAAGCGCTCTTCTTTCTCGTCTGGAGTTGCCCGCAGAGTGTCGCCTCGGCTACGCTATGCGAACTGGCTTTGCTCGCATAGCGCAGGCTTCACACGTATCGAGTGGGTGCCATGCCCACGGCTCGGCGTGGGCATGCTTGCGAACATGTGTACGATCATGCTCACGCAGACGTGAGCATGGCACCCAGCGCCGGCGTTTGTGACTGTCGTTGGGGTGCCAGGGCCGCACATCAAGTGGCCATGTGTCAAAGTGACCACGTAGAACGGTGAGTAGGGAACCCTCCAGACTCACCATAGATTTTTTGAAACGCACCGACACCCAGACTTTACCACACACCACTATGGCAACCGATCCGATTGTCGTCTGGCATCAGCAAGGTGTGAGCCGAGACCAACGCGCGACGCGCTTCGGTCAGCGCGGCGCGGTCGTCTGGTTCACCGGACTTAGTGGCAGCGGCAAGAGCACGATCGCTAACCTGGTCGATCAGCAGTTGTTTCAGTTGGGTGTGCATAGCTACGTGCTCGATGGCGATAATGTGCGGCACGGCCTCAACGCGACGCCGGCGATCCTCGAGCCCGTTTACGGCTCGGAGTTGGCCCGACGTTTTGGTCTCGGCTTCTCGGCCGACGATCGCGCGGAAAATATCCGCCGTATCGGCGCGGTCGCGCAGCTGTTCGCCGATGCGAGCATCGTCACCCTGACCGCGTTCGTCAGCCCGTACCGCCAAGATCGCGATCGGGTTCGCGCCATGCTAGCACCGGGCGATTTCTTGGAGGTGTTCGTCGATACCCCGCTCGAGGTCTGCGAGTCGCGCGACCCTAAAGGACTGTATAAGAAAGCGAGAAAGGGGGAGATACGCGGTTTCACCGGCATCGACGATCCCTACGAACCACCGTCGCAGTGCGAGCTCATTCTGAAAACGGTTGACCACAGCGCCGACATTTTGGCCGCTCAGGTCATCGAGCTGCTGCGCACTCGGGGGGTCATCGGTCTGACCACCCGCTGACAATTTCCCTTCGCGGTTGACGCTGCCGGGGCTCGAACATTAGATTGGCTCCACGAGACGTCCCGGTCGACTGAGTAACTGACGTGGCTGCAATGGATTGGCAGCTCAGGCCGTGGCGGAGGATCGTTTACGGGTATGGATGCCTATGTCGCTTTCACCTCAATCAAGAAGCCCACGAACGTCACCCATTGCTTTGTCTCCCGAGGTCGAGCCGCGAGCACAACACGCGCTCGCTTCGAGTCCGGTTGCGAGCTTGCGTGACTTGGTCGTGGAACAAATCGATGGGGCGCTGTTGATTCGCGGACGAGTTACCAGCTTTTATCATAAACAATTGGCCCAAGAAATCGTGTTGACGCACTCCGGCACATTGCCCGTGGTCAATCGAATCGAGGTACAAACCCCTGTTGCCTGACCCGCGGATGGGTCGGCACGTTCGCAGTCGGATGATTTGACTGCGGAAGTTAAGGAACTGTGCGTGAGCTTTCTGCCCTTGGGCGCTGACACGCTCGATCAGGCACTCACGGCGCAGCCCTGCGAGTTCTTCAGGATGAAGTGCTCCGCGGGCGCAGGAGACTTATTGCATGTTGAATGGCGCTCGCCCTCCGCTGGCCTTGCCCGTCTCACCACTGACCGGTGAGCTGGACCCCGCGTCCACGCCCGTTGGCGAAGATCGACTCTCGACGCTGATCACCCGCCTCATCGCGCGCCGTACGGACGGCAAGATCCAAGACCTGCGCGTGCTCGTGCAGGGGGACGAGATTTGGATTCGCGGCCGCTGCACAAGCTTTTACGGCAAACAACTCGCCCAGCATGCCGCGATGGAAGTGGCCATGGGAGCCACGCTGCACAACGAAATCGTCGTCGATTAACACGACGCTCAGGCCGCTTGCTTCCGCGGCTGCGTCAATGACGGCCGTGGCAACGACCCGTACACGTCAACGATCGCGCGCACATTGTGTTGCCACGTGTGTCGCAGCGCCAGTGCGCGGGCTTTTGTTCCCATCGACTGTTGCACGTCGCGCTCCAGCAACGGCAGCAACAGCCGCGCCAGCTCGACGTCGTCGGCCGGGTCTTGCTGAATCAACCCTTCGACGCCCGGCGTGATGAGTTCTCCCGCTCCATTGAACGCGCTGGTCACCACGGGCAAACCGCTCGCCAACGCTTCGAGCGCGACCAAACTGCACGGGTCGTAATACGTTGGCTGCACATACAGGTCGGCCGCGGCGTAATACGGCACGGGGTCACCAATCGCCCCGGCGAACGTGACGTATCGGGCGACCCCGCTTTGCTCGGCGAGATGCTCGGCCGCCCGAGTCCGTTTCCCCCCCACCACGACCAGCCGCGCCCTCGCGCCCCCGCGCCGCATGTGTCCCAGCGCACGCAACAGCGTGGGCACTCCCTTGAGCTGAAAGTTGTGCGCTACGATCAGTAGCAGTGTCTCGTCCGGCTCGATTTGTAATTGCTGCCGCATGGCCGCGCGATGATTTGCTCGATGCTCGGGCGAGAATCGCCCGGTATCGACACCGTTGTAAATCAGGCGAATCTGCTCGCCGGGCACATCGTGCCAACGTTGCAAATCGAGAGCGACCATTTGCGACACGGCCAGAAATAGCCGCTGCGGAGTTGCGTACTGCCGCTGCGTGAGCCGCGCGAACTCGCGGTAGCGGGGCAGCACGTGTGCCGCCGCGCGCTTCCAAGGACGCTGCCACGCTGGTGCCAGTTGCAAGGTCCGCTCGAAGCTGGCGCGACGCGAGCCGCCGTGCGGATGCAACACGTCGCAGTACCAACCGCTCCCCATGTCATGGATCGCATCGAACGTGTGTCGACGCAGTTCGGCTTCGGCGGCGGCGGCAAATCCCAACCGCGACTTGCCGCTCACCAAGTGCGACACAACCTCGCGCCCCAAGCCGAGCCGCTCGATCGAGCGGGCCACGACATGCACCTCGTGCCCGGCCGACAACAGGGCCTGCGCGAAGTCGCACGTCCAGGTCTCCGCGCCTCCGCGGCGACGGTCGAAGTGTTCGATCACCAAAGCGACGTTCATGGGTGGGCCCCCAGCCGCTCGATCATCCGTTGGCGTTTGCCCCACACGGCTTGGATCAACCGTTGCTCGGCATTCCTCAACCGCTTGACTCCCAAATACCGTTTGATGAACCGCAGCAGCCGCGTGGCCGCGACGCGATCGATGGGCACGGAGTACGCGAGCTGCGCAAGATCTTTAATCACCCAACGCTGCCGGAACCAGCTGCGTCGCTCGACCCGTTGCAAGTCGATCAGCCGCACATCGAACTCACTCGGAGTCGTCTCGCGCACGAAGAAATGGCAGCAGTAGAAGTCACGGTGATTGAACCCGGCTTGGTGGAAGCGCCGGGCCACGTCGGCCACGGCATCGAGCAGCCGATCGAGACGCGCGTCGTGCCGTGGTTGCTCGCTCGCATAGGGCGCAAAGCTCTGCCGCAAATAATGGTCGAGTTGCGTGTAGCCCGCCAACTCGGCGGTCATCACGAACGACTGTCGCTCGCCCGCCGCGCAACGTTCGCCGTAGGCGAGCAGTTCCATCGACGGTACCCCGGCCGCGGTGAGCGCATGCACGTTCTCGGCCTCGAGAGCGCCAGCGCTCTTCGCCGGGGAGTGTCGCCACGCCCGACGTTTACGCTCGCGATGTTTTTTCAAGTACGCCGCTTGTGGCGCAGCCGAGACGTGAGGCAACTCGATCCGCCAATTCTCGCGCTCGTCGATCGTCCGCAGGCGGTGTCCCGCCGCGCTCTGCATGACCGACTGCACGTCGCGGAGGCCGGCGGCATCGAGAGCCGCTGCCACCTCGGTTGCTGCCCAGAATGTTTCTGGCGCTGGCTTGGTGCTCATGCGGCCCTCGCTTGTCGGTCGCGGCTCAACGACTCGGTCACGGCGGCAAAGACCCGCTCGACCGACAAGTCGCGCATGCAACGGTGGTGCCCCAGCGGACACTCGCGTTGCTGACACGGTTGGCAATCGAGCTGGAGCTGCACATGGGTGGCGAGCGGAAAGTGATTTTCGCTCCAGGCTATGTGAGTCGGGCCGAACAGCGTGACGACCGGCACCTGGAACGCAGCCGCAAAGTGGCGCGGCCCGCTGTCGGTGCTGACCAGCAGCGCGACGCGCCGCACGCAGGCTTTGGTAAGCCCGATGCTCAGCGTCTCGTCGGCGAGGCTCATGACGCGTGGGTGTTGCGCGGCGGCGGCGATCTGTCGCGCGGCTTCACGTTCGCTGGGTCCGCACAACACGAGCACCGTGCGACCCAAGTCGGTCGCGATTTGCCGAGCGAGTTGGGCAAAATACTCGGCGGGCCAGAGTTTCGCCCCACCGAAGGCTCCGCCGGTGTTGAGCGCGACGACCTCATCTCCCGGCGGTAATTGCAACTTCGACCACACGGCGTCGGCCCGAGCTTCGTCCTGCGGCAGAGTGGCCAATTCCAACTCGGGCGATTGCGGCTTGCAACCCAACGCCGAGGCGAGGCGCAGGTAGTCGTCGAGCACCGGCGAGGGGACATAGCGGCGACCCACGCGATGCGGCGGCACACGGTCCGTGAGCAGCCAGCCACGACCGTCGCGATCGAATCCCACGCGCCGCTTGACTCCGCCGAGCCAGGCGAGCAGCGCGGTGCGCAGTGAGTTCGTGAGCAGTAGGCCCGCATCGCAGCGTGCCCCCCGCAGTCGCCGGATCAATGGCCAACTATGCAGCGTGCGGTCCTTGCTTCGCGGGTCGTAGAACCAACACTCGTCGAGCCAGGGTGTGCCGGAGAGTACGTCGGCCACGTAGGGACGCATGATCCCGATCAGGCGTGCCTCGGAGCCGAAATGTTGCCGCACGGCGCGGAGCGTCGGTGTGGCCATGGCCGCGTCGCCGATCCAATTCGGAACAAAGACCGCGACGTTCACGGTGACGGTCCTGGCCGCGAGGCGCGAGACCCTTCGCGAGCGCCGCTGGGGAGAAAATGGGGCGCGGGAGGAGCCGGTGTCTGCGCCAGCGACTGAACGATGTGCGAGGTCGAGATGCCGTCGACCACGTTCGCCAGATGCACGCGTCCGCCGTAGCGCTCGACCACCTCGTGACCCACGACCTGTTCGCTCTGATAGGTTCCCCCCTTCACGAGCACGTCGGGCTTCAATCGGCCGAGCAACTCGAGTGGCGTGTCGTCCTCGAAAATCACCACGTAGTCGACCACGTTCAGGGCTGAGAGCAACTCGGCGCGCGCTTGCTCGTCGATCACCGGCCGCGCGGGGCCTTTCAGTCGCCGCACACTCGCGTCGCTGTTCACGCCCACGATCAACACGTCACCTTGTCGCGCGGCTTCCTGCAAACACTGCACGTGCCCGACGTGCAGCAGATCGAAACACCCGTTGGTGAAGACGATCGATCGGCCCGCGGCGCGGTGGCCGGCGACGAGGTGTTCGAGAGTTTCGAGGTCGACGCGTTTGCCGGTCGCCCGCGCTCGTTCGTCCAGCAGCCAGGCTTGAATTTCGGCGCGCGGGATCACGGCGACGCCGACCTTTTCGACCTCGAGGCCGCCGGCGACGTTGCCCAGCCGGACGGCGTCGCGCGGTGATATTTTTGCCGCCCAAGCGAGACCGATCATCGCCAGCACCATATCGCCGGCACCGGTGATGTCGTACACGGCGCGCGGTTTCGTGGGGTGAATCTCGCCGCGACCGTCGGCATCGATGAGTGCCATGCCGTCCCGATCGAGCGTGACGATGCAGTGCTCCATTTTCAGTTCGCGACACAATTTTCGGCCGGCTCGCAAGGCATCGTCGGTCGTCTCGATGCGGATGCCTGTGGCCAGCCCGGCTTCCGTTCGGTTGGGGGTCATCGCCGTCGCGCCACGGTATCGGCTGTAGTCGCTACCGCGGATCGGGTCGACCAGCACGCTCACACCGGCCGACCGGGCCGCGTCGATCACGGTGCGCAAGACCTGCGGCGTGCAGACCCCCTTGTCGTAGTCGCTGATCAGCAGGATGTCATGCTCGTCGAGTCGTTCGAGCACCGCCGCGGTGAGTTGCTCGGCGAGCGTGTCATTGACCGCGTCGCGGACTTCCTGATCGACGCGCAGCATTTGATGCGGATGAATCCCTTGAGCTTGGCCCATGAACCGTTCTTTGACGGTCGTGGGTCGCGAGGGGTCGACGAGCACGGCGTGATGATCGATCGCCGCTTCGTCGAGCAGACGGCGCACGACGAGCCCTTCGTCGTCGTGTCCCACGATGCTGATGCAGGTGACGCTGGCATCGAGTCCGCGCAGCATGGCGCAGACGTTCCCCGCGCCACCCAGTCGCGATTCGCGACGCTGAGCGCGGAGGAGAATGACGGGGGCTTCCTGACTGACCCGCTCGGCGATACCCCAGGTGTAGCGATCCAGGATCAGATCCCCCAACACGAGTACGCGGGGGCGTCCGAGCCGCTGGAAGGTGGCGAGCAAATCCGAGGCACTCATCGTGGGCGTCATCCTTGACACGCGCTGGGGAGCAACGTCGTTCGAGCGCGCGTCGCTAGCACACCTCGAACGATTCACACGAGCAAGATACCGCCTGGAAGGTTTGCTAGCCAAGAGCGAAACGCTTCAGCGAGTGAAGTGCTAGCACACGGTGACTCGCGCCGATCCAGCTAATCGACGTCGCGATTCGAGAGCGACGCGGTCCGGTTACGCGGACCGGTCGGCTTCGTCGGCGGAGTCGGCTGCTGCGGGATCGCTTCCTCGGTGGGCTGCAATTCCTCGCTGGGCTCAAGCGGCTGCTTGACTTGCTCCGCGGCTGAGACATAGGCCGCCGAGGGATCGGGCGACAAGATCGAGTTGCGGCGATCAAAGAATCCGAACATGTTACCGTCGGGCCCGACCATGGGCCCCGCGTAGTCATAGGTCCCCTGGCTACCGCGACAGCCCGCTGCGCTGAGCGCTGCTAGCACGAACGTCACGCACAACGCGTATCTCATGGCAAGACCTCCGACTTAAGCACGATCGCCGACCGCTCTGGTCGACCCTGGTTTGGCTGGCTATATTTCGACCGAATCGACCGTGATGCCCGCATCCGTTTTCTCACATTTCAGAAAAGACTCGAGCCACGATGCCCATACTGGAGCAGATCGAGGCACCGCTCGCTTGGCAGCGGGTACGGCTCAGCGCGAGCGCGGCGAGTGAATCGCGCGCGGCGACACGCGCCCTGTGGGGCATCATCGTGCTGGCGCTGCTATTGCGACTGCCGCTTCTCGACCGTCCCCTGCTGGGCAGCTTCGCCACGAAGAACGCAACCTACGCCATGATCGCCCGTAACTGGATCGCGGGACGCGCCACGCTCGACCGACCCACGACCGATTGCTTGTGCGGCGGTGAACGAGGCTGGCACCTGACTGAAATTCCCGTGATGGCTTATGTGGCGGGCAGCCTCGCGTACCTGGGCGGCGGTTCGCTCGACGCTTGGGGACGCGCCACGGCCATCCTCTTTAGTCTGCTGAGTGTTGGGTTGCTGTACCGGCTCGTCGAGCGGCGCGAAGGAGCCACGGCTGCGGCCGGCGCGGCGTTCACGCTCGCCATCGCGCCGGTGAGCATCATCTTCGGACAGAGTTTTATGCTCGAATCGTCGGTCGTGGCGTTCACGCTCGCCACACTGCTCGGGGCCGAGCGTTGGCTGGGCGACGGTCGACGCCGCGATTTACTGCTCGTGTTCGTCAGCTTCGCGCTGTTGTTGCTCTCGAAGGTCTACATGCTCGTGCTGGGCTTGCCGCTGCTGGTGCTCATCATTCAGCATCGGCAACTCTCGCCGCGACGAGCCATCGTGCTCGCGGCGACCCTGTTGTTGGCCACGCTGCCGACGCTGGCTTGGGTCGTCGACGTGATGCGACTTTCCCAGCCCACGAGCCTCGACGCACCGCGGGTCTTCTATTCGCTGCTCAATAGCACGGAGGCCTATGCGTCGCCGCAAGATTTTTTACGCTCGGCCGAGTTTTATCGTCGGCTGCTCGACGATCTGGCCGGGGTCGTGCTGGGACCGCTCGGCGTGGCGCTGCTTGTGCTGGGGCTGATGTGTCGCCACGCGCGTGGGTACTGGCCGTGGGGCGTGGCGATGCTCGTGCTCGTCGTGGCGATGCCACGCAAGTTCTACGAGCTCAACTACTATCATCTGGTCACGTTGCCGCCGCTGGCCATCTTCGTCGGACTCGGTTACGCCCGCTGGGTGGAGAGCTGGCGGCCGCAGCGTGGCACGGTGGCGTTGCTGATGGGCGTGAGTCTGTTGTTCAGTTTGCGTCATGCGATCACGCCCGCGTTTATCACGCCCGAGGAAGATCGCAGCGTGCTCGCAGCCGCGGCGGCGGTTCAAGAGCTGACGAAGCCCTATGAACCGGTGGCCACGATTCGCGGTTCGACCTCGGCGCTGCTGTACTACTGTGATCGGCCCGGCTGGGCGCTCCGTGAAGGAGATTCTGAGCTGACTCGATCACTGGAGCAGGCGCGGCAACAGGGGGCGCGGTGGCTCGTCGTGGCGCATCCGTCCATCGAGTTGCAGCGGCAGTTGAGCGCGCAGCGACTGCATCTCGCCGGCGAAGATTTCGCCATCTACGCGCTGAGCGCGACCGGTTCATCGAGTCCGTGACGAGACGGTCTCCCCCAGCCGACGGCTCGTCGGTGGAATTTCGGCGGCAGAGCCGCCGGCTTGGGGTTGAGATGAATCTGCGTTCGATGACTGTGTCCGCCGACCCAGGATCAAGCACGGAATACCGATCGCACCGGGCACGAGGTACCGCAGGGCGGTGAGCATGCCGACCACGGCCATGGTCGAGGCGCTGGCCACGTCGCTGTAGAGCCAGACGAGGGTGGCGTCGCGGGTCCCCAATCCCCATAGGGCCACCGGGACGAGCCCGGCCAGCAGAGCCACCGGGATCCGCGCCGCCGTCGTGCTCCACGAGGCGTCCACGCCTGAGGAGAGCAGAAACAAATGCAACTGCGCCAGGTGCAGCAGCCAGAGACACACGGTCGCGGCCACGACCGAGACCACGGGCCCCCACCAGCGCGGCCGCTGCTCGACATACCGCGGCGTGCTGCGTCGCACCCAGAGGGCAATCGCGACGGTGGCAAAGAGCAGTCCGCCCATGACGCCGGTCAGTCCCCAGGCCAGCACCGACAAAAGGCAGCCCAGGTCGGCGAGCTTTTCGAGCATCACGAGCCCGCTGGCCTTGGCGCGCGACCAAGTTTTATCGAGCGGCAAAAACGCGGCCTTGGTGAAGTCGCCGAGCTTCGAGGGAACGATCAGGTTCCAGGCGCTCGCCGCGAGGGTTTGTCGCGTGGCCTCACGGAGCGTGATCGAGCAGCAACCTCGGGCGAGTCGTTGCCAGCGCCACGCCGACACGAGCGTTTGCGGAATAAAAAGCAGCAGCGCGACGACAAGGTTCGCAGGATCGAGTTGACCCAACTTGTCGACGACGGTCGACCAATCGGCGGCGAACCACAGCCCCGCGAGCAGCGTGACCGAGACGAGCAGCTTGCCCAACCGCAGCAACCAACGCGAGATCACCATGAGCGCACCACGGTCAGCTCGCCGCGCTCGTTAAACTCGTCGACGCGTGAACTCAAGTCGGTCCAGCTTTGCCAGTTGGCCGCTTGGTAGACGTTCGCGGCCGCAACATACGGGGCTTCGAGATCGCTGGCCAACGCGAGGCGGCGTAGCTTGAGTCGCGCGTCGGTGCGCATGAGTCGATCGGTCACGCGCAGCGTCGTCGAGCCTTCGAGCCATTCGATCGTCCGTTGCATTTCGATGCCACACGAGTGTCTTTTGGTAATAAGCCGACGCTGCAAGATAAGCCTTACCAGGTCGCGACACCAGCGACCGACGAGCTGCATGCCCATGTGGAACACGGCCTGCTTGAGTGGCGTGGCGGTTTCCCAGCGGACCCAATGGAGCGGTCCGGCGACGGTGATCCGCTCGGTGACGTGGGTGGCCCAAGCGTTGGGGTCGCGGCGGTCAATCGTTCGGTCGAGGCTATGGAGTTGCGAGACGGCCCAGCGACCGTCGGCCGTTTCGAGCACCCAACCGGCGTCGACCGCGCGGCGCGTGTAGTTCACGAAGTGAATAAAACTCCCGCCCCGAGCGGCGCTGACGATCGTGTGTCGACCGGGCCGGCGATCGACGAGCAATTGCGCGTGGTCGAACCAGCGCGGCTCGACGTTATTCACAACGGGACTCGCCGGGCGTTCGACGACCGCGTCGCGATAGGCTTCGAGCCAGTTGCCCAGCGCGTGAACATAGAGCCGATCGTCGTTGATGAACCCGCGCGTGTCGTCAGCGAGCCCTTGCAGGCAGCCCTCGGCCAGATCGGCTGCGCGGGGGTCCTGGGTCGCGAGCAACTCGAAGCCGTGCGGGTAGCAGTGGGTCGTGCCGCGACTGCCGATCACGCCGCCGTAGCTGCCGTCGGGGAGCATAAAATGATGCGCGAACTCGACGGCCCGGCGCGAGGCTTGTTGAATTAGCGGGGCGAGTGACGCTTCGCCCCCCGGTGATTCGCCGGGGGCTAATGATGGGAGCGTGGTTAAGTATTTCGCGAGGCAGTCGATCGTGACGGTCGTGTAGCCCGGATCGGCTCCGCCATATTCGGTGAACCAACCCTCGGTGCTCTGGAGCGCGAGCAGTTGTCCCAGGCGCTGATGCGCAGCCTGAATCAAGGCCGCATCGTGGGCCAACAAGCCGACGCGGCGCACGGCGAGGGCTGCGAGGGCGTGATGATTGGCCAGTGTGCCGGTCTCGTGGTGCTCGGCCAACCAGCGAGCGCGGAGCACGAGCGAGTCGAGCAATTCGCGATCGTCGATTTGCAGCAGACGGTATGCCTCGGCCGCGGCTTGCAAGGAGAACGCGGCTGCGCCGAGCGCCCGCTCATACGGATAGTAATCGTCACACGAGCCGTCGGCGTGCATCGAGCGGGCGCTGAATTGCAGGCCGGCGATGGCCAACTCGCGCACGCGCTTGTCGCCGTGCCAGCGATTGGCG
>CAYLYE010000051.1:0-30594 GCA_964387325.1 uncultured Planctomycetaceae bacterium | reverse complement strand
CGTCCGCGAGATTGTCATTCAACATCTGGGCGTGCGTGTCGATGCCGCAGCGCTCAACGATGAAACCAACCTGTACACGATCGGGCTTACGTCGTTGGCCACCGTCGGCTTGATGTTGGCGCTCGAAGATCATTTTAACGTCGAATTTCCCGAGACCTTGTTGAGTCGCAACACGTTTCGCAGCGTCGGCACGATTGCTGAAGCGGTCGCGTCGTTGGTCGAGTAAGTATCCCTCCTCCCTAGATATGAAACGGCAGTCATCATGCCCGCTGTAGTTGCCCCCTCCGTCTACACTGATTTCGACACGCTGCTCGCGCAGACGCACGAAATCGGCAAGAACGTACTGGCCGTGCATGCGGCCGACGTCGATCGCGACGCACGTTTTCCGACCGAGTCGTTCAATGCCCTACGCGAAGCCGCCTTGCTGAGCGCGTATGTGCCGAAGGAATACGGCGGCATGGGCTTGAACATTGTCGAGACGACCCGCATTTGCGAGGCGCTCGGTCACTACTGCGGTTCGTCCGCGATGATCTACGCGATGCACTGCATCCAAGTCGGCTGCGTCGTGCATCACACGTTACACTCGCCTTACTTCCAGAACTATCTACGAAAGCTGGTCGACGAGCAGCGGCTCATGGCCTCGGCCACGACGGAAGTCGGCACTGGCGGCGATTTGCGCTCGAGTATCTGCGCCTTGGAAACCGATGGCGAGACCTTTTCGATCACCAAGAAGGCGCCGGTCATTTCCTACGGCGAACATGCCGAAGATCTGTTGCTCACGTGCCGCCGCTCGCCCAATGCTCCTGCCGGCGAGCAAGTGCATATCATGTTGCATCGCGGCGAGTACACGGCCGAGCCCCTCTCGACCTGGGACACACTCGGTTTCCGTGGCACGTGCAGTTCGGGCTTCACCGTCTCGGGCCAAGGGAGCGTCGATCAGATCCTTCCCACCCCGTTCGAGGAAATCCTCGCCAAGACGATGCACCCCTATTCGCATATCGTTTGGGCCGGTCTCTGGACCGGCATTGCGGCCGACGCCGTCAATCGCGCTCGCGCGTTTGTTCGGGCCGAGGCGCGCAAAACGCCGGGCGAAACACCCCTGTCGGCCATCCGGCTCGCCGAGGTCGAACGCGTGCTCGTCGAGATGCGACACAATACCTACTCATTGGCCCGCGAATATCAAGAGCTGCTGACCTCGAACTGCCCCCGAGCTTTCGAGGGCTTTGGTTTCGCGATCCGCACAAACGACCTGAAGTTGTCCGCCTCGCAGCGAATCGTTGAGATTGTCGACGGCGCGCTCTTGATCTGCGGCATCAGCGGTTACCGCAACGACTCGAAGTTCTCGCTCGCCCGCCATCTCCGCGATGCTCACGGTTGTGCGCTGATGGTCAATAACGACCGCATCACAAAACTCAACGCCACGATGTTGCTGGCCCACAAAGAAGGATACTAAACACGATGTGCATTGCGACCGAGACACTCACCGAAGCTTACCAAAATTGTCGTGATCGCTTCGTCGATGCCGGGCTGATCATTCCGCTCGGGGTCGACGGTGTCTATGGCTTGAGTGGTACGTTCGAGGACGTCGTCGAACGCTTCGAAAGTTACGTGACTCGTCGCGCCGCTCATCTGCACGCCGAGGTCATGCGATTCGCGGGGATTATGCCCCGCGCGACGTACTTGCAGACAACCCATATCGAGAACTTTCCGGACCTGATGGGCTCGATCCACAGCTTCAATGGCAACGAGCGCGACCATGCCCGGCTGTTGAACAAGCGTCGGGCCGGTGAAGACTGGACCGACGAGTTGGTTCCGTCCGAGATCATGATGACCCCGGCAGCTTGCTACCCGCTCTATCCCACGGCCAAGGGGACCGTCACCAGCGACGGGCGGCTCGTCGACCTACGCTCGTTCGTGTTTCGGCACGAGCCTTCGCTCGATCCGTGCCGGATGCAGATCTTCCGGCAACGCGAGTTCGTCCGCATCGGCACCGCGGAACAGGCACTCGAACATCGCGAGTTTTGGCTCAAGCTGGGCGAAGAGATCCTCAACGATGTCGGCTTAAACGTTGAGCCGGTCGTCGCCAATGATCCATTCTTCGGACGCGGCGGCAAAGTCATGGCGGTCCAACAAAAGGAACAAGTCCTCAAGTTCGAGTTGGTCATTCCCGTCGCCACGGCCGAAAAACCCACCGCGATCACCTCCTGCAATTACCATCTCGATCACTTCGGGCATACCTTCGGCATCCACACGGCCGACGGCAGTCACGCCCACACCTCGTGCATCGGGTTCGGGCTCGAGCGGATCGCGCTCGCCTTGTTCACAGCTCATGGGTTCGATCCCGATCACTGGCCCACCGACGTCAAGAACATCCTTGGACTATGACCACTCAACTGCTCCAGCTCGACGCGGCCACGTATCAGCGGCATCTGCTGCACACGCAGGACCGTGACTGGGCCGAGACCAATTGCTACGTCGATGTGTGGATCGAGCTGCTCCATGCCTGGGGCTTCGAGCCTCTCGCCGCGCTACCGTTCACCGTCGCCATCGACTTCGAAGGGGATCAATGGACCTTCTTCAAGTTCCCGCATGCCGATCTGCTCGAGTTGTTCGGGCTCGACGTGCAAGAGCTGGCCGTCTGGCGTCCGCTCGCTTCGCATATCGATGAACAACTGACGCTCGGACGGCCCGTGTTGGTCGAACTCGACTCGTTCTACCTGCCTGACACGGCCGGGGCTTCGTATCGCCTCGATCATGTCAAGTCGACCGTGGCTGCGGTTGAGATCGACATCGTCGGCCAACGGCTGGGTTACTTTCACGGCCAGGGATACTACGAGCTGCATAGCGACGATTTCGTCAATGTGCTACGGCTGAATGGCGCGAGCGATCCGCATGTGTTGCCCCCGTATGTCGAGTTCGTGAAGCCGCGCTGGCGCGGCGGGCTCGATGTCGATGCACTCGTGCAGACGTCGCTGAAATTGTTGCGGCGGCATGTCGAGCGGATCCCCACGGCCAATCCGTTCGAGGCCTTCAAGCAGCAATTCTCCAGCGATCTGGAGTGGCTTCAGGTCGCGCCGCTCGACATGTTCCATCAATACAGCTTTGCCACACTCCGCCAGTTCGGCGCGTGTTACGAGGCCGCCGCCTCGTATCTCAAATGGCTCTCAGCCCACGGCATCACGGGGCTCGAATCGCCGACAGAGTCTTTCGCGGCCTTGTCGAATCGAGCCAAGACGATGCAGTTCCACTTAGCGCGCGCGATGGCTCGCAAGAAGCCGCTCGACTTGTCTCCGCTCGACGACATGGCCCAGCATTGGCAACGTGCCGTTGGGGCTCTGCAAGATCACGTCACTTAACGAGGTGCGCCGATGCTCGCCGCGCCGTCGAAATGCGATTCGCCCTTACTCGTTTCCTTGGGCACAACGGCTCGCTGGGAATGCTCCGCACAGCGAGCAGGAAGCGTAACGCACCCCGATCAACTCTCTGTCACCGCGAGCGAATGGATCTCTGCTCAAGTGCCCGGCACGGTCGCCTCGGCGCTCGACACCGCAGGTCGGTGGGACATTAATGCTCCGCTGGATATCGATGCGCACGATTGGTGGTATCGCGCGCGATTCTCCGCGCCACAGGTCGACGTGCCGTGTTACCTCGACTGCGCCGGGCTCGCCACACTGGCCGAGATCTGGCTCAACGGGCAGCTCATCGCGACGACCGATAATATGTTCCGGTCCTGGCGATTCGATGTGACGATGCTGCTCTGCGAGGACAATGAACTCGACCTCGTCTTTCGCTCGCTCGGCGAGGAAATGAAGCGCAAACGGCCTCGTCCTCGTTGGAAAACCAATCTCGTACAGCAACAGCAACTCCGCTGGATTCGCAGCTCACTGCTGGGACGCATTCCTGGCTGGGCACCGGTCGCGCCGGCCGTGGGCCCCTGGCGCGATATTTGTCTCGTTACGTCTCCTGTCTCAGTGGCTGACTTGCAACTGAAGACTCGTCTCGACGACACAACAGGTCTGGTGGCCGTACAGGCGACCGTACGGAGTTCAACTCCGCTGTTGGCTGCGTCGTTGCGAGTCGCCGGGCTCGACACGGCATTGACGATCGATGAGCGATCAGGACACGTTGCCCTGACGGGCGAGGCCCGAGTGCCCGACGCGCCCCTGTGGTGGCCGCACACCCACGGCGACTCGACGCTCTGCGACTGCGATTTGATCGTCGAGACCGCCGACGGCGCGCAGGTCGTTGCTCAGCGCAAGATCGGCTTTCGCGCGCTGACAACTCCACCGGGAGACGGTTTCGCGGTCGAGATCAATGGCCAACCGATCTACTGTCGCGGCGCGTGCTGGACCGTCGGCGACCTACTTAAGCTCGATGCATCTGAAGCGTCGTTAAGACACGACCTGCAATTAGCACGCGATGCCGGCGTGAACATGCTTCGCATCGGCGGCACCATGATCTACGAGAGCGAAACTTTTTATCGACTCTGTGACGAGCTGGGTATCCTTGTCTGGCAAGACTTCATGTTCGCCAACATGGATTACCCGATCGAGGACCCGGCCTTTGCGGCCAATATCGCGACCGAGGCGGGTGAGCAGTTGCGGCGCCTGTCGGCCCATCCGTGTGTCGCCGTGTACTGTGGCAACAGCGAGATCGAACAACAGGCGGCGATGCTCGGTCTGCCGCGCGAATTGTGGCGCAACGATTGGTTCGCTGCCCAGTTACCCAAGCTCTGCGAGGAATTGCATCCGGGCACAACGTATCTACCCTCGACCCCCACAGGGGGCGTGCTTCCGTTTCATACGAACCAAGGGGTCACCCATTACTACGGTGTCGGCGCGTACCTGCGATCTCCACGCGAGCTGCGCCAGGCCGATGTTCGTTTCACCCCCGAGTGTTTGGGCTTTGCGAATGTACCGGACCCCACGACGATCGAGGCGGTGATGCCCGGTTCGCATGCCGTGATCCATGACCCACGTTGGAAGCGCCGAGTGCCGCGCGACAATGGAGCCGGCTGGGATTTTGAGGACGTTCGCGATCACTACCTCCGCGAACTCTATGGCGTCGATCCCGTTCAATTACGCAGTTCTGACACGACTCGCTACCTGCAGTTGAGTCGACTCGTGAGCGGCGAGATGATGCAGCAGGCGTTTGCCGAGTGGCGCAGCGGACACAGTCGCAACCAAGGTGGCCTCGTCTGGTTCTACAAGGATCTGTGGCCCGGTGCGGGCTGGGGGATCGTCGACTCGACCGGCCGACCCAAGGCCGCGTACTACCAACTCAAGCGGATGTGGAGCAGCCGGCAACTGACGATCTCCGACGAGGGGCTCAACGGCCTGCACCTGCACCTCACGAACGAAACAAGCAACCCCTGCGATGGGTTCCTCGAAGTCACGCTGCTCAAACAACCGCAGACGATTGTGGCGCGGCAAGAGATCGCCATTAACATCGCAGGGCGATCGCGGCAAACGTTCAGCGGCGACGATATTCTCGGCCGCTTCTACGATGTCAGTTACGCCTACCGGTTCGGTCCACCGCATCACGACGTGGTCATGGTCACCTGGCGCGACACCGATCGACAGTGCCTCAGCGAGGCCTTTCACTTTATTCGCCGCGTGATCGACTGCCCAGGCGTGCCAACCGAGTTGACCGCGAAAGCCGAGACAATGCTCGACAGTGAGGTGCGCGTGACCATCGCGTCGAATCGCTTTTTGCACGGCGTGAACCTGAACGCCAAAGGCTACCTACCCAGCGACAATTACTTTCACCTGCCGCCGCAGCAGAGCAAAACGGTCACGCTACGTCGCTTTGGACCCGCGCCGCGGTCGTTCGCCTGTGAGATCGAGGCACTCAACTTCGCTGAAGGCATGTCGATCGGGCTCACGTCGTAACGGCTACGCTGTCTCGGCCGCTGTGAGCTTCAGCTCGTCCATCATCGCATCACGAATTTTGAACTTCTGAATCTTGCCGGTCACGGTTTGTGGGAAGGCGTCGACGAACTTGACGTACCGCGGCACCTTGAAATGGGCCAGGTTGATGCGGCAGAACTCGCGTAGTTCGTCGGCCGTGCAACACGCCCCCGCCTTGAGCTTGACCCAAGCGCATAGTTCTTCGCCATATTTTGCGTCGGGCAAACCGACGATCGAAACCTGCTCGACCGCCGCGTGCTGATACAAAAACTCCTCGATCTCGCGCGGGTAAATGTTCTCGCCTCCGCGGATGACCATGTCTTTGATGCGACCGGTGATCTTGTAATAGCCGTTGGGCAGCCGCAGTGCGATGTCGCCGGTGTGAAGCCAGCCGTCCTTGTCGATCGCGGCGGCGGTGGCCTCGGGGTTGTTGTAATAGCCGATCATCACGACATGACCGCGAGCGCAGAGTTCGCCTTGCTGCATGTCGGGTAGTGTTGCTCCCGTGGCGGGGTCGATCAGTTTCACCTCGACCCCCGGCAATGGACGCCCCACGGTCTCGACCCGTAGCTCGATCGGATCGTCGGCCCGAGTTTGTGTGATAACCGGCGAAGCCTCGGTCTGGCCGTAGGCGATCGTGATCTCACGCATGCTCATCTGGTCGACCACTTGGCGCATGACTTCGATCGGACAAGGTGCGCCGGACATAATGCCCGTGCGGAGCGATTTCAAATCGCGTGAAGCGAACGATTGATCTTGGAGTTGAGCGATGTACATGGTCGGTACGCCGTAGAGCACCGTGGCACGGTGTCGCTCCATCGCCTCGAGGGTCGCCGTAGCCTGAAAGGAGTCGGCGGGGATAATCATCGCCGCACCATGCACGGCCGCGCCGAGTGTTCCCAACACGCAACCAAAGCAGTGATAGAAAGGGACCGGTATGCACACACGATCATGGTGCGTGAAACGCTGACACAGGCCGACATAGTATGCGTTGAGCAGCAGATTGCGGTGGCTCAGCGTGGCCGCTTTGGGAAAACCGGTTGTACCGCTCGTGTATTGGATATTGATTTTGTCGTCGGGCGAGAGCTGTTCGCCGTATTGAGCGATGTCGACCGGGATGGATGTCCCTCGCGCGCACATTTCACTCCAACGGATCGCTCCGTCGGGAGTTTCGCCGCGGATCGAGATGACCCATTTCAGCTTGGTGAACTTCGGCGAGCGTGCTTCGCCCGCTGGGCCTTGTGCCAGCTCGGGGTACACTTCGCCGAGCATTGCGAAGTAGTCGGACGTTTTGAAGCGGTCGATCAACACCAACGCCACCGCGTCACTCTGTTGCAACACGTATTGCAACTCGTGTGGGCGATAGGCCGGGTTGATCGTGACGAGCACGGCGCCAATGCGCGCCGTGGCAAACTGCAAGATGACCCACTCGGGAACATTGGTCGCCCAGATCGCAACATGCTGTCCACGGGTGATACCCAGCGCGAGCAAACCGGCGGCGGCCTCGTCGACCTGCTGCAAAAACTCACGATACGTGGCCCGCACGCCGCTGGCATGAAACACGATCGCGTCGGAATCGCCATGTTGTCGAGCGGTTTGCTCGATCATCTGGCCGATCGTGAGCCCCTCGACCCACGGCACGTCATCTTCACTCGTGCGAGCACTGGTCATCGCCGAACACCTATCATCAAGCGAGGCGGCCGTGACGGTTACCGATCCACTTGATCGAACATATACACCGCCAGCGGCACGAAAATCATCAAGGGGAGCCAAGCACCCAGCGGCGCGTCGATCAATCCCGCTGAACCGAGGTACTGACAGGCCATCGACACGGATAGGAACAAACCTACGAGCAAAATGCACAGCCCGATGGCTACGAACATATTACGATTCTCGCGACTCAATACCAACGGTAGCCCCAAAAAAACCAGCGTCAGCTCTAAGATCGGTTGGACCACGCGACTGTGGATCGTGACCCGAAGCGTGCCGTTGAAGAAGACATTGGGACGATGCGCGCGGTCGATCATCTGAAGCAAGGATGTATGCTTCCACCACGTACCACCGCCGGAGAGTTGTTCAAAATCGGTCGCTGAAACGACAAAGCATTGTCCGGGTTGCACCCACTGCGGATCGCTGATGGGCGTATAGATGACCTTTTCGCCTTTGAGCATCAGTGCCGGGCCGCTGAGCAGTTCCTGAGGGGCGGTCACCTGATTGAACAAATAGCCGGCCGGGTGCTTGTCGTCGGCAGGCTTCCAAAAACATTCGACCGCATTGAGCGAACGTTCCTGAGGGTCGAGCGTCTTGGGAAGTAAAAAACTGGGCTGGTACACACGCAGATCTTTGGATGTCTTGTGCCGACCGCTGATCATGATGCCGGTCTGATTGTCGTATTGCGAGGTGACCGGAAAAACGTTGGTACCATTCAAGTCGCGCGCGTTTTTGAGCAATTCTTCTCGAAACTTGGGGATAAACAACTCGCGATTAATCAGAGCCAACGCGGTCACCATCATGGCCGCGATCACAACCGGTTTGACAACCCGCTTGCGGGAGATACCGGCCGCCATCAGAGCGGTAAGCTCGTTATGGCGTTGGATCCAGGTCATGGTGAACATCGCGGCGATCATTGCGAGCACCGAGCTAATCATGTCAAAGAACGCCACGCTACGGAACGAGTAGTACCGCAGCATCGTTTTGAAGACGCCCCCGCTCCTCAAAAACTCATCGATATTGGCAAACGCATCGAAGACAACATACAGGCCCGTCAAGCTGACCCAACAGACGATGAACACCTGAATAAACTGGCGCAGGATGTATCGATCGAGAATGAGCATCGGTCTACAAAGTAGGCGTCGCGAGAGGAACCACGCTGCGGAAGATACTTTGTCTGCTCGACGAGGGTCAACACCAATCGAGACGGCGTAAGGTATTGCGAATAGGTAGTTTACTCACTTGACTCGCCGGTTTGGCTGAGGATAAAATAAAGTTTTGACCAATCAAAACCACCTCGGCGACCCTCTCGGTTTCAGGCTCTATGCTCAATCAACTTTGTTCGGCGATCCTCGCGCATCGGCTTCCGCTCGGTTGCCTGTTCTTGCTGAGCATGCTCGTCGGATGTTCGGGCCATCCGAATGCGGCGTCGCAAGCTGAAACAGGGGCCCGCTCGGCGTCGGGTCCTGTCCGGGTGGTTTGCACGACGGGCATGGTGGCCGATCTGGTTAAGAACGTCGGTGGAAAATGGGTTGCTGTCTCGGCGCTCATGGGGGAAGGAATTGATCCGCACCTTTACAAACCTTCGACGGGCGACGTTGCGAAGCTCGAACAGGCCGAGGTGATTTTCTATTCCGGTTTGCACTTAGAAGGCAAAATGGGGGAGTTGTTCGAGCATCTTGCGCGACGCAAGCGCGTGTTTGCTATCAGCGCTGAAATTCCCCATGCCGACTTGCTCAAGGTTGGCGCCGAGCAATTCGATCCGCACATTTGGTTTGATGTAAAATTGTGGTCGCGTTGTACGGGGCTCGTAGCTCGCGAGTTGAGCAAGCTCGATCCGACGCACGCGGCCGACTACCAAATCCAAGCGACTCTTTTCCAACAACAACTCCACGAACTCGACACGTTCTGCCGCGAGCAACTCGCATTGGTCCCCGAACCGCGTCGCGTGCTGGTCACGGCTCACGACGCCTTTAGTTATTTTGGCCGCGCGTATCATATCGAGGTCAAGGCGATCCAAGGCGTGAGTACCGATAGCGAAGCGGGCGTGCGCGAGATTAACGAGTTGGTCGAATTTATTGCCCAGCGACAGGTTAAAGCCGTGTTCGTCGAGACCAGCGTCGACCCACGCAATGTGCGGGCGCTCATCGAGGGGTGCGCGGCACGCGGCCATGCCGTGACGGTTGGCGGTTCGCTGTACAGCGATGCGATGGGGGCAGCTGACTCGCCCGAGGGAACCTATGTCGGCATGGTGCGCAAGAACGTATCGCTCATGGTTGCCGCGTTGAAATGACACTCCGCCGATGAACAACACGCTGGCCTCGACACCGCCGCCCATTCTCGACGTGCATGACGTCACGGTCGCTTATCACCGTAAGCCCGTGTTGTGGGACATCGACATGACGATCGATCGGCCCAGTCTCGTGGGCGTGATTGGTCCCAACGGGGCGGGCAAAAGCACGTTCATCAAAGCCATTTTGGGGTTGGTGCCCCTGGCCAACGGAGTCGTCACGGTGCTCGGTCGCCCGGTGGCTCAGCAGCGGCAACTGATCGGTTATGTGCCGCAACGAGAAACCGTCGACTGGGATTTTCCCGTGAGTGTGCTGGATGTGGTGATGATGGGAACCTACGGCCAACTCGGTTGGTTCCGCCGGCCCGGTGCGGCCGAACGTCGCTGGGCTCGCGAGTGCCTCGAACACGTCGGGCTCGCCGACTTGGCCGAGCGACAAATTGGTCAGCTTTCTGGTGGTCAACAGCAACGCACGTTTCTGGCGCGGGCATTGGCCCAGCGGGCCGAATTGTACCTGATGGACGAGCCGATGGCCGGGGTCGACGCGGCGACCGAGCAGGTCGTGTTCCGATTACTCAGGGAATTACGCGAGCAAGGCAAGACCGTGGTGGTCGTGCATCATGATTTGCGAACCGTGCCACGCTACTTCGAGCAGGTCGTAATGCTCAACATGCGGTTGGTCGCAGCGGGTCCGACCGCTACGACATTCACGAACGAGAACTTGCACAAGACGTACGGAGGCCGACTCACCGTGCTCGACGCCGCCGGAGATGCACTGCGAGCCCAGGAGCGTAGCGCCTAAGGCGACATCATCGCGGCGCGCGAAAACAGGCCATGCTCGACGCCTTCGACCTCACCTATAACACGCTCGTCGTACTGGCCGGTACCTCGCTGCTCGGTGCCAGTGCCGGGCTGGTCGGCAGCTACGCCGTGCTCCGCCGCCGCGCGCTGGTCGGCGACGCGCTGGCGCATGCCGCTCTGCCGGGGTTGTGCCTGAGCGTGCTCGTCTTTCAAGAGCGGAGCTTGCCCCTCATGCTCTTAGGGGCGCTCGTCAGCGGTGTGGCCGGGTTGGGCGTCGTTTCGTTCCTGCGCGCCTACACGCGGATCAAAGAGGACGCCGCGATTGGCATCGTGCTCAGCGTATTTTTCGGCGCGGGCTATGTGCTCAGCCAGTTGATTCAGAGTCATGTGCCGTCGGGAAGCCAAGCGGGGCTCGATTCGTACATCCTGGGTAAAACGGCGGGCATGCTCTTGCAAGACGTGCACTTGGTCGGCGGAGTATCAGCCCTCTGCTTGGTCATCGTGCTCGCGCTCTACAAAGAATTCAAAGTCGTCTCGTTCGACCCGGCATTTGCACGCGTACAAGGCTGGCCCTCGGCGAGACTCGACTTGCTGATGATGGGACTTGTCGCCGTCACGGTCGTCGTCGGGCTGCCGGCCGTCGGCGTCGTGCTCATGTCGGCGCTACTCATCATCCCCGCGGTCGCGGCTCGATTTTGGACCGATCGGCTCGGGTCATTGCTCGCCTTGAGCAGCTTGTTCGGCACACTCATCGGCGGCGTCGGCACCATGCTCAGCGCGCAATTTAGCTGGTCGCCAGCAGGTCCCGTGATTGTACTCACAGGGTCGACTCTGTTTATCGTCTCGATGCTCTTCGCGCCGCGCCGCGGTGTTATTGCCCGAGCGGTGCAACAGAGTCGATTTCGCACCCAGATTCACCAGCAGAACGTGCTACGACTGGTTTACGAGCTGACGGTACAGGACCCTTACAACGAGCGAGCGGCGGCGCTCGAGTGTGTGACCGTGACCGACCTGTTGCGGCACACGTCGGAACCGGCGGTCGAGTTGCGCAAGCTGTTGCAGCGGCTCATCGAGCAAGGGGCAATCGTGGCGATGACGGGAGACAACTTTCGACTCACCGATGACGGTCGTCGATACGCGGCCCGACTGGAGCGGGGTTACCGGCTCTGGGAATTGTTTATCACCGAGTATGCTGACTTGGCGGGGAGCTACGTCGATCTCGACGCCGAGCATATCGACGAGGCTTTGCCACGTGATTTGGTCGTCGAGCTGGAAATGAAATTGCGTCAGCTGGGACGTTGGCCCCGGTATTTTGAACCGGCGGGGGCCTCAACATGACCGACGCTTTGCTCGCTTGGGCGCAGCATCACCAGACCGCGCTCTGGGTTGTGACGGTCGGCGCGCTGGCCAGCACGTGTTGCGCTCTGCTGGGGTGTTACTTGGTGTTGCGTCGCATGAGCCTGCTGGGAGACGCAATCAGTCATGCGATTTTGCCCGGCATTGTCGTCGCCTACCTCGTGACCGATCAAATCGGTTCTTGGCCCGTGTTTGTCGGCGCGGTGCTTGTCGGCGTGCTGACGGCAGCACTGACCGAGTCGCTGCAAGGCGCGGGCAACGTAAGCGAAGATGCCAGCATGGGCGTGGTGTTCACGTCTCTGTTTGCGCTCGGCGTATTCTTGTTGAAAAACTTCGCAGGGCGCGTGCATCTCGATGCCGACTGTGCGCTGTACGGATTGCTTGACTTCGTGCCGTTCGACATGGTGACCGTGGCGGGGTTGAACGTGCCGCGAACCTTTCTGCCGCTGTGCGTCGCGCTGCTGATCACGCTCATGTTTATCGGCGTGCTCTGGAAAGAATTGAAGATCGCTTCGTTCGATCCGGCCCTGGCCTCGGCGATGGGCATTCGCGCCCGGGTCGTACACTACCTGCTCATGGGGATGGTGGCGCTCGTGACGGTGGCGTCGTTCGAAGCCGTGGGTTCGGTTCTCGTCGTGGCGATGCTCATTGTACCAGGAACGACCGCGCATCTGCTCACCGATCGCTTGCGGACGATGCTCCTGTGGGCGGCACTGATCGCGTCGCTCTCAACGATCGGCGGCTATCTAGGGGCCGCCTGGCTCAACACGAACACCTCGGGCATGATGACGGTCGTGGCCGGTGGGCTATTTGCACTGGCGCTCTGCTTTGCTCCGCAGCAGGGGTTGCTGGCCAAGTACTGGCAGCGGCGGCAACTTAGTCTGCGCATCGTGGGCGAAGATCTGCTCGCGATGCTGTATCGTTACGAAGAATTGGCCAGCAGCGGCGACGAATGGGATCCGATGTCCGTGCGCGAGGCCTGCGCGGCCATCGGCGGCCGGTCGCTGCCGCGCATCGCCCTGCGCCGGCTCAAAAAGACACAACAGATCGAAATCCAATACGATCGCGTAACGCTCACCGACGCCGGACGCCGCGAGGCGCAATCGTTGGTCCGCTCCCATCGCTTGTGGGAGGCCTATTTGATAAAACATTTTCACCTGCCGCTGGACCATGTCCACGCGCCGGCCGAACGGATCGAGCATTTTATTGGCCCGCAGCTGCAAGCCACACTGGCCGACGAACTGCGCGACACGCAGCATGATCCGCACGGTCGCGAAATCCCCCCCGCTCAGCAATCAACTTCGGAGAACTGATCGCATGTCGCTTTGCACCCGGTTGCCAAGATTGTCTCAGCCGCTAAGATTCTGGACTTACGGTTGGTTGGTGATACTATTTTTGACGCCACTGGCGTCGTGCGAAAGGAGCCAGGCTATGCCCCCGAGTCGACAGAAGGAAGTGGAAGCGGCACAGCAGACAATCGACTTTGCCAAGACCGACTATCAAGTCGAACTCGATACGACGATGGGCAAGATCGTGCTCGAATTGTATCCGGACTTAGCTCCCGGTCATTGCAAGAACATCATCGCGCTGGCCAAGATTGGCTACTACGACGGTATTGCGTTCCATCGCGTCATCAAGGGCTTTGTGATTCAGGGTGGCTGCCCCATCGGCAACGGCTCGGGCGGCCCTGGCTACACGATCAAGGCCGAGTTCAATAAGGTCAAGCACGAGCCGGGCGTGCTCTCGATGGCCCGCACGAGCGACCCAAACTCAGGCGGTTCGCAATTCTTTCTCTGCTTGGGACGCGTACCGCATCTCGACAATCAGTACACGGTCTTTGGCAAGACAGCAAACGACGAGAGCCTCAAGGTCGTGCTGTCGATCGGTGAAGTGCCGACCGATGGTGGCGATCGCCCCAAGACGCCCGTGAAGATCACCAAGGCTTCGGTGATTGAAAAGGCGAAGTAAGCCTGCAATCGAGCGACGACAGTGACTCAACGAATCAGGCGCGGCACCGCAGTGCTGCGCCTGATTCATTTTATGCCAGCAGCTTGGGTATGACGTTACCGTGGACGTCGGTCAATCGGAAGTCGCGGCCTTGGAAGCGGAACGTGAGCCGCTTGTGGTCGAGGCCCAGCTGATGCAGCAGCGTCGCGTGCAGGTCATGGACGTGTACACGATCTTCGATCACGTTGTAGCCGATTTCGTCGGTCTTGCCGACGACTCGCCCGGGAGCAAATCCGCCGCCGGCGACCCACATCGTAAAGGCATCGACGTGATGGTCGCGGCCCATGTAGTCGCGTGGCTCGCCCATCGGCGTGCGGCCGAACTCGCCACCCCAGATGACGATCGTATCGTCCAGTAGCCCGCGTGCTTTGAGATCTTTCACGAGTGCGGCCATCGGACGATCGACTTCCTTGCAGCGGGCATCGAGCGGTTCGCCCAGGTCGGTCCCCTTGTTGCCGTGATGATCCCAATCGGTGTGGTAGAGCTGCACAAACCGGGTGCCGCGCTCGACGAGTCGCCGCGCGAGCAAGCAATTGTTCGCGAACGAGGTCACCCCCACCTCGGCCCCGTAGGCTTCGAGCGTCTCGGGCTTTTCCTTCGAGAGGTCCATCAACTCCGGGGCGCTCGTCTGCATGCGGTAGGCCATTTCGTAGGCCGCGATGCGAGTGGCAATTTCCGGATCGTTCACGTCGGCCAAGTGCTTCGAGTTCAGCTCGCGAACGGCCGAAAAGAAATCACCTTGCCGCTGGGCGTCGATCCCTTTCGGGTTGGACAAATTCAGAATCGGTTCGAGTCCGGACATGAACGGCACCCCTTGATAGGTCGTCGGCAGGAAGCCGCTTCCCCAGAGGGCCGTGCCGCCGCGCGGACCGCGCGGTCCCGACTGCAACACGACGAAGCCCGGCAAATCCTGCGACTCGCTACCAATGCCATACGTGACCCATGAGCCCATCGAGGGCAAGCCGAAGCGGGCAAACCCGCTGTTCATGAACATCTTAGCCGGCCCGTGATTGAACACGTCGGTCGCCACGCTGCGAATCAGCGTGATATCGTCGATCACGGACGCGAGGTGGGGGAGCAACGTTCCCAACTCGGTCTTGTTCTTGCCAACCTTTTGGAACTCGCGGCGCGTCCCGAGCAATTTGGCGTCGCCCTTGATGAAGGCAAAGCGTTTGCCCTTGGTGAACGACTCGGGCACGACTTGACCGTTCAACTCTTGGAGCTTCGGCTTGGGGTCGAACAATTCCAACTGGCTGGGCCCGCCGGCCATGAACAAGAAGATCACCCGTTTCGCCTTCGGCTCAAAATGCGGAGCCTTGGGGGCGAGCGGCGAAGGGTATTTCACCTCGGCCGAGCGGCTCTCTTGCGCCAGCAACGACGTGAGCGCGATGCTCCCCAGCCCAACTCCACAGTCGCGGAAGAAATGCCGCCGCGTTTGACTCAACACTTGCTCGTCATGAGGATGCATCAGAGCACCGTTTATTAAATGGCATTCAGTAGCTGAATTGTGCAGCGATTCACTCGCGGGTCACAAACTCGTCCAGGTTCAACAAGACACGTGCGATCGAGGTCCAAGCGGCCCCTTCGGCCGGTTTGATCGAGGCGGGCAGCTTGCTCGGCGCGACCTCGACGGCTTGCGCGTCATCGGCAAAATAATTACGCTGCGCTAATAAATACTCGCCGAGGCGGTTGAGTTCCGACGGCGTTGGCTCACGCACTAGGCACCAACGAAACGCATGCTTGAGCCGTTCAGCGTCATTCGCGACGGGCAACGCCAGAGCCCGCTGGGCAAGCCCCTGGGCGAACTCGACAAACGCGCGATCGTTGGCCATCGTCAAGGCTTGCAGTGGCGTGTTGCTTCGCACCCGGCGCGTACATGCGTTGTTCGCATCGGGCGCGTCGAACGTCATCAAAAACGGATACGGACTACTCCGCCAGAAAAAGGTATACAACGTACGGCGGAAACGCTCGTTCGGGCGAGTCTCTTTCCAGTACTTGTTCCCCACCTGCGTGAAGCGATAAATACCCTCGGGCTGAGGCGGGTAGACGCCCGGTCCACCTAATTCAGGCGCGAGCAACCCGCTGGCCGCGAGCGCCTCGTCTCGGATGACCTCCGCATCGAGTCGCAGACGCGACTGCCGAGCAAGCAACTTGTTGTACGGGTCCTGCTCCTGCGCGTCGCCACGAAAATGCGATGACTGACGGTACGTCGCGCTGGTGACGATCAACCGGTGCAACGCTTTCATGCTCCACTGCTTCTCGATCAGCCACTGCGCTAGCCAATCGAGCATCTCGGGATGCGACGGCTTGTCTCCCTGCGTGCCAAAATCGTTCTCCGTAGGCACAATGCCCTGGCCAAAGTACGCTTGCCAAACGCGATTGACGGTCACACGGGCGGTCAACGGATGCTGTGGCGAGAACAGCCAGCGGGCGAAATCGAGCCGGGTGATCGATTGTCCCGCGGGTTTGTTGATCGCCGGCAGCACGCCGGGCACATTGGGATCAACCTTGGCGCCATGACGCAAGAAGTCGCCGCGCACATGCACGAACGTCTCACGCGGCGCGGCCCGTTCTTGGAGCACGAGCGTGGTTGTGATTTTGGCTTGCAATTGTTTCTGCCGCTGTTCGAGTTCACCGAGCATGCTGTAGAACGTGCGCAGCTCGCTGTCATGTCGACGAAATTCCTCGAGCACGAGTTTTTTCTCGGCAGCACTACGCTTGTTGGCAGGCTTTTTGAGCAACTCGCGCACGGCCTCGGCGGTACGCACAACCAGCGGAGCCGTACCGGCCTTTTCCAAGGCGTCGATCTCTTCCAGAAATTTCTTTTCCCACTCGACCTGCCGCGGCGCACTGCTCGATTCCGTGTCGTTGAGCCGCTTTTTCAAACTCACGATATCCTCGCGGAGCGGAGCCTCCTCGGCGGCCTCTTGCTGCGTGGGGACCGACAGAGTCGGTTCGTCCGCGCCGTTAAAAATCGCGAACAACTGGTAAAACTCACGCTGCGAGATCGGATCGTACTTGTGATCATGGCAACGGGCGCATCCGAGCGTCAGACCCATGAACGCCGCACCGGTCGTACTCAACCGGTCGACCACCGCCTCGACGCGGAATTGCTCCTGATCGGTGCCACCTTCCTCGTTGCGAAGCGTGTTGCGGTGGAAGCCCGTGGCGATCTTTTGCTCGACCGTCGCGTTGGGCAGCATGTCGCCCGCCAACTGCTCGATGCCAAATTGATCGAAGGGCAGATCACGATTCATGGCGTCGATCACCCAATCGCGATACTTCCAGATCGAGCGCGCGCTGTCGATCGTGTAACCGTTGCTGTCAGCATAGCGGGCGATGTCGAGCCAGTGTCGCCCCCAACGTTCGCCGTAATGCGGTGACTCGAGCAGTCGGTCGACCAACCGCGCGTACGCATCCGGAGACTTGTCTCGCAGAAATGCGTCCACTGCTTCGATGCTGGGAGGGAGCCCCGTCAGATCGAGCGACACACGCCGAATGAGCGTCGCGCGATCTGCCTCGGCCGACGCGCTAAGCCCCGCAGCCTTGAGCCGAGCAAGCACAAAACGATCGATCTCATTGTGTGCCGCGGCGTTGCTCGCGATCGCCGGGGGTGTCACACGCTGGATCGGCTGAAACGACCAATGACTGCTGCGTTTGACCGTCGAGACCGCGGCCTCTTGCTGGTGCCCGATTGCCCCTTCGTCGATCCATTGCTTAAGAATGGCCAACTCGGCGCCGGTGAGTTTTTTGCCCTCCTCGGGCGGAGGCATGGCCGAACTATTTTCGGCCTTGGTGAGCGCGTCGATCAGCAGGCTCGCTTGACTCTTCTTGGCCACCACGGCCGGGCCACTGTTGCCGCCCCGCAACACGGCACCCGCCGTGTCGAGTCGTAAATCCGACTGTTGCTTGTCCGGGCCATGACACTTGGTGCAGTAGCGCGTGAGGATCGGCTGCACGTCCCGCACAAAGTCGACCGGCGCGGCGAATAACTTAAACTGCGACATAGTGCTGAGCCCAGCGAAGGCCAGCAGAATCATGAACACACGTTTCATGTCGAACACTCAGGCGGGAGACAAAGGCAGGGCGAGGAGCGCAGGAGGACCCAGCACCCTATTCTAAATCACGAGAACGCGGAAAAGCAAGCAAAGGTCCTGCAATACGATCGCGTAAGCAGAAGCTAAATAGGCGGTTATGGCAACAACTCAAGGCTGTCTTCGCAGCCATTTCAGACAGCGTGTCGCGAGTTCCGGATGGCACATCGAGTAGATATGGTCGGCACCGGCGATCAGTTCCACGTCGATCTTCGACCGCGCGTGCGCAGCAATCGTCTCCAACTCGTTGGGCAGCCCACGAAAGGCGGCATTGTGCTGCACCTCAAGACTGCCAAAGGTATAAAGCTGCGGAACATCGAGTTGCCCGGCAAAGTTGAGAACGTTATAGCGTTCGGCCGGTCCGTACTTGTCCAAAAAGCCGCGTGCCGAAATCAGGTACGGTAGCGGAAATCGAACGTCGATCAGCGTGTCTCCTTGATCGGCCGCCACGAGCTGCTCGGCGCGGCGCAGATCGTCATTGAAGCCGAACTTGTCGCCACTGACTTGAAACTCCCGATGCGACAAACGTGGTGGCGAAAGTGCCAACACGGCGCGAACGCAAGGCAGCGGCGCATGCGCCTGCGCGTAGATCGCCTTGACGGCCCCGGCACTGTGACCGACCAACGCGACGCGCCGCTGTCCAGCGGCCACGAGCGAGTCGACCCAGGCCGCTACGTCGAGCGGACATTCCTCAAACAACTCGTAGGCTGCGCCGAGCATTCGCTTGCCCGAGTTGGCCACGGTCACGTACATGCCGTCGTGACCACGCGTATTGACGGTCATCACCCCCAGGCCCGCGTGACGAAACGCGGGAATCATGCCATTCCAGAGTGACGAACTGTAGAAATTGCTGCCGGTGCCGTGGAGCAGCACGACCGCGTCGACAAACGGGTGTGGCTCAACATGCTCTTCGCGCGGTTGCCAATCACCATGCAAACGAATGCCGTCGGACGTGGTGACTTCACGCAGCATGAATGGGCCGAAACAAAATGGTGCCGTCACGCTCGACTAGGTCGTAGGCGTGGTTCCCAGTTGGGCCAACACTTGCAGCACGCCGTTGAGGTGAGCCAGCCGGGGACCAAAACGGTCCACAAACTCGCTCAGCAGAAATTCGCCGTCGGCGAGCGCTTCGCCGGTCGCCTCGACCTCGTCGGCCAAATTCGACAGGAACGACGATTGCACTTGGCTCAGCACTTCGGCCGCCACGCGACATTTTTGGGCCAACTCCGGGTTCGCGTTGCGCCACTGCGTCAGCTCTTGATTGCGTTGCTTTTGACCGGCGTTCATTTGACCGATCAATTCCTCGATCAACTCGTTCTGCCGATCCTGAGCCGCGACCATGTCCCGCATGAGTCGCAACATCTCATGGTCCGTACGATCCCCATGTGGGTGGAGGGCATGGGCCGGCGGAGTCGCTGAGACTTCGACACTCGGAAAAAGCGAGGCAGGTACAGCACGTTCGGACATTAGGTAGGTCCCTTTCCGTGGCGGGGGGGGTGGATTTCCGAGTATAGCCGACATGACCGTCGTGTCGAGAAAAATTGTCACACCCCACTCTACCAGGTGGAATTCCAAAGCTAAAGTCGCTTCACGAGGCGGTCCGATGCTAGTCGAGGACTCGGTTCGTGAGGCCGCCAAGGAGGGTAGCGCCCGGCCGACTCCATCACTTCTGCTGAGGCACACACCCAGGATGGGATCGCACGATCGCGAGAAACCAGGGCCCACGAAAGTCGCCAACACGCTTGGCTACCTGACCGTCGTCAAACACGATCAGTTTGGGCTATCTGGCGGTTATTTGCTGCTGAACAGCCACGGTCGACCGCTCGAATTTCACTGCACCGCCCCCGTGAAAGCCAATCGAGCCCAAGAGATCCTGTTCGGACCGACGCTCGATGCCTTTCTCTACGGAGAGCAGATTGGCGCTGCGTTGCTCGCCAAGACCGAGTTGACGGTTGGGGTAGTCTGTATCGATCAGCCCGCCATGCTAGCAGTGCGCGACCTCACCTCCTTGCCGGTGGCATTGTTACTCTCCGACCACGAGCCGACGTCGGACAAGCAGCCCAGCTGGCGCCTCGATGCCGCGCATACCCATCTGAGCGACGAACCGCATTTCATGCTCGGGAGTCACCGCGTCACGACCTGTCGAGGTCATGAACAGGATCGCACCGCGATCGAACGGGTATTACTGCCGCTGGCCGAGCGATTTGATCTCAGCGAGCCTTTTGAACGGATTCGTGAAGCGATCGAGGAAGCTCAACGGAGCGGACGATGAATTTTTTCTCCCGTGACTCGCGATCGAAGGACAGCGTCGCTACGCCAATACAATTTACGCACGTCCCGCTCGAGTTGGATCGATCGGTCGACGTGCAGAGTTACAGCGAAGCGTCGAGACGGTGGCCCTGGGGACGCACCGCGCGCATCGGAGTCGTGTCGTTGCCGATCAAGCCATTGCGCGTGGCCACGACCAGCTATCGCTTCGGGAGTCACGGTCAGACGGCAAGCCCATCCATCTTTACTCGTCCGAGCCCCAAGGCCAGCGACTCCACCGCTCCGCAACGGTCCCCGGTCAAGCACACCCATTCGACGCGCATTCGCCCCCCGGGCGATGTCATCAAGCTGGAAGACCGGCTCTTTTACGTGCTGCAACCTCCGCTGGAGACGATCATTCACGGCGGGGCGCTCGAATTTCCCTTTCACCCGTTTCCGTATCAGATGGAAGGGATCGCCTTTTTGTATCCGCGTTATGCGGCCGTGTTGGCCGACGAGATGGGGCTGGGCAAGACGATGCAGGCGATCTCGGCGATCCGGCTGTTGTTGCACGCCGGCGAAGTCCGTCACGTGCTGATCGTCTGTCCCAAGCCGCTCGTGACCAATTGGCAGCGTGAGTTTCAATCCTGGGCCGCCGAGGTACCTTTGACGGTCATCGGTGGCGACGCAGCCAAGCGGCGCTGGCAATGGCAACAGGCCGACGCACCCGTCAAGGTCGCGAATTACGAACTGTTGCATCGCGATCGCGATTGGCTCGGCTCGCACGGCGGCTCTTACGATCTGGTTGTGCTCGACGAGTCGCAGCGGATCAAGAATCGCTTGAGCACCACGTCCGAGATCGTCTGCTCGATCCCACGCAAACGCTCCTGGGCGCTCACCGGTACACCGATCGAAAATAGTGCTGAGGATCTCGTCGGCATTTTCGAGTTTCTCTCGCCCGGCTATCTGAAGAGCGACATGAAACCGCGCACGCTCGGCAAGTTGGCCAGCTCGTATGTGATCCGTCGCACGAAGGACAAGGTGCTCACCGAGTTGCCGCCGAAATTGTTTCGCGAGGCCGACATCGAGCTGACCCCCGAGCAACGTGAAACCTATTCACTGGCCGAGAATGATGGCGTGCTGCGGCTCGCAGGCATGGGCGACTCGATGACCATCCAGCACGTATTTGAGCTGGTGCTGCGACTCAAGCAAATTTGTAATTTCGATCCCGCCACCGGAAGCAGCGCCAAGCTCGAACGCCTCAGCGCCGATCTGGAAGAGGTGGTCGCCAGTCGACGCAAGGCGATCGTCTTCAGCCAATGGGTCGAGACGATCGAGACATTGGCCGATCGGCTGCAAGAATATCGGCCGCTCACCTATCACGGCAAGACACCATCACACCGCCGCGACGGTGTGCTGCAAGAGTTCAAAGAGAGCAAGGATCGACCGCTGCTGCTGATTAGCTACGGAGCGGGGGGCGTCGGTCTGAACCTGCAATTCACCGAGTACGTTTTTCTGTTCGATCGCTGGTGGAACCCGGCGATCGAGGACCAAGCGATCAATCGTGCGCATCGCATTGGTGCGGCGGGGCCCGTGACCGTGACTCGATTCCTGGCCACCGGCACGATTGAAGAGCGGATCGACCAAATCCTGCAAGAGAAACGCGAGATCTTCGACACAATCTTCAACGACGCTTCGCTGCGCGAGGCACCACACAAGGCGGGACTCACCCAGTCCGAGATTTTTGGCCTGTTCCAGCTCAAATGCCCGACGGGGGCCATCCGCACCGCGGCTTAGTTCAGGTCTTCGGCTTGCCCGGTCGGCGCTGGGCGATGGCCATATACGGATCGTCGGGCCAAGCGTGCTTAGGATACCGACGCTTGAGTTCCTTGCGCACCTCGCCATACGTGTTCTTCCAGAAACTCTCCAAGTCCTGCGTCACCTGTTGCGGGCGCATGTTCGGGGCAAGTAAGTGCATCAGCACACTCACACGCCCAGCCGCCACGCGTGGCGTCCGCAACATGCCGAACACTTCTTGAATTCGCACCGCCAAGACCGGTGGCTTGTTCAGCTCGTATTCCAACCGCACGGCGCTACCGCTCGGTACCGTGATTCGCTCGGGCGCCTCCCGTTCAACCTGCTGAATTTGTTGCGGTGTAAGCAATTGTTGCACCGCAGCGCGGAGCGAGCCGCGACGCACATCATCGAGCGACACACAATTTGAGCACAAGGCACTAAGCAATCGGCCCCACGTGTCGGTTTCAAGGTCGGGGAGTTGCAACTCCGGCAGCCACTTGGCCAGACAACGTACACGCGCAAGATAGTTGAGTTCGTCCGGGTCGAAACATGTGGTCAGATCGAGTCGCGCCGCGGCCTCGCGTGCCAATAAGGCGGCAACTTCACTCGAAGGCTTGACGCCGGTCTGCGCCTCATCGATCACCAGATCGTCGAGATACGTGCGCCGCCAAGCCACCACACGACCGCGACTCGTGTCATACTCGACCTCGACGCGCGTCTGCAACGGCCGTTCATCGAGCCAAGCACGCTCGACGAGCGACGCTTGGCGCACGATCGATTCGCTTGCACCACGATCGTCAGCCTCGACGGCGACGAAGAACTCGGCCTGATTCACCGCGCTGCCCTCGGCCAGCTTGACGCCCCGGCCGCCGAGCATGAGCCCGCGCGGGCTGCCGAGCTCGCGGCGGCGCACGAGCCGGTCCGGAAATGCGGCCCACACCGCGCGGCACACGGCCTCGTCGATCGTCAGCCGGTCCGCACTCAGTTCAAGATGTTCCGCACGCCACAATTGCAGCAGCCGATCGCGTGAGCGGAGCACCTGCCGGGCCGTGACCGCGTCGATCGTACCCAGCTCGGTCTCGCGGCGCGACGTTCGCTCGAACACGTCGAGTGCGTGCAGTCGGTCGAGCACGTCGGAGTCGCTGGAGTGCGTAGCGACACGAGGTCCCGATTGCTGCGTACGACGGAGCAAATCTCGTTCTTCGAGTAAGGCAGCGGTCGCGGCCGCGGCATCAAGCTGGCCGTGCCGCGCTCCCTCGATCAGCAAGCGTGACAGTCGAGGATGCAGCGGAAACTGAGACATGAGCTTGCCGAGCGCGCTGATCTTGCCCTCCTCGACGGCCGAGAGACGTGCGAGCAATCGCAGGGCCAGTTGCACGCGCTCGCTGCTCGGCGGCGTGAACCAATCGAGTGCCAAGGGGTCGTTCTCACCCCAGGCGAGCAATTCCAGCACAGGTCCGGCAAGGTCGACCCGATCGATCTCGGGCGCGTCGAGCTCACGTAGCCCGCGCTGCTGATTGACGGTCCAGAGTCTTAAGGCCACGCCCGGGGCTGTGCGGCCGGCTCGACCCGCGCGCTGATCGGCGCTCGCCCGAGAAATACGAATCAATTCCAGTCGGTCGAGCCCCAGCTGGGCATCGTAGCGCAACTGACGGACCCAGCCGCAATCGACCACGCCGGTCACCCCTTCGATCGTTACGCTGGTCTCGGCCACATTGGTGGACAACACAACCTTGCGTCGTCCACCGCGCATCAGCACGGCCTGTTGCTGTTCGAGCGGCAGATCCGCGTACAGTTCGGTCACCAGCACGTCGTGCGATTGGGCCCAGTCGGCGAGTTGCTCCGCCGTGCGGCGAATCTCGCCGATGCCAGGCAAAAAGGCCAGGATGTCACCCGACGTCGAAGCGAACAACTCACGCACGCCGTTTGAGACTTGAACACTCATGTGTTCGCGTGACTCGTGAGGCACGTAGCGCGTTTCGACCGGATGCAGTCGTCCGGCACTATCGAGATGGGGGCAGTTGCCCAGGTACTGTGCGATCGGCGCGGCTTCGAGCGTGGCTGACATGACGACCATGCGCAAGTCGGGGCGCACGGTCTGTTGCACGCGACGGGTCATCGCCAGCGCTAGATCGGTGTTCAGGTTGCGCTCATGAAACTCGTCGAAGATAACGATCCCCGCGCGTTCCAGGAACGGATCGTCTTGCAGCCAGCGGAGGAACACCCCTTCGGTCGCCACGAGGATCCGCGTCTGTCGACCGCTACGGCTCTCGAATCGCACGTGATACCCGACCTCGTCCCCCAAGGGCTTGCCACGCTCAGCGCTCATCCGCGCGGCGGCAGCCCGGGCGGCGACCCGACGTGGTTGGAGCAAGATGACTTGCCGCGCACCCGCGAGGCCCGCATCGAGTAACGCGGGAGCGATGCGAGTGGTCTTACCGGCTCCGGTCGGGGCGCGAATCACCACGCTCGCAGCGGAGCGTAACGCCGCCGTGATCTGCGGCAGCACGTCATCGATGGGCAAATGCGGCAACGTCATCGCCAAGGTCAATCAGAGTCAGGCTGGCGTGACAACTGCCGGGCGATCAGATACTCGCTCGGATTATGATCGTCGGTCAACGGCGCGACGTTCAACGGCTCATACTGCGCGGGGTCGACGCGCGTCGACAACAACAACTTGAGCAGCTCGTCGTCAGACAGGGCCGTGTTTCGTGCCGACAGTTCACGGTTCGAGGCGACCAGAATCACGCCGCGTGGTAGATCGGTGTACGATGGATCAACGCTGTACACATCCGAATACGCGAATTGAGTCTGCACCGTCTTGAGAATTGCACGGAACAGTTGAGCGTTGTCGCCTCGAATCGGACTGACGATATTCATCATGTACAGGCCATCGTCGGCCAAGCGAGATTTGACCAGCGCGAAGAATTCCTGCGTGACCAAATGGCCAGGGATGTTGCGAAGTCCGTTATAGGCGTCGCCAAAGATCAGGTCATATCTCTGCTGCGAGTCGAGCAAGTATCGACGGGCGTCGCCGGCATGAGGCGTCACGGCAGGGTACCGATTCAAACCGAAGTACCGTCGTCCGACGTCAATCACGGCCGGGTCGATCTCGACCACGTCGACGCGCGATTGCGGGTGCTGTTTGACGAGTTGCTCGGGCATGGCGAATCCGCCGCCCCCCAAGAACAACGCGCGGTCGAGCCGCGGCGCGAACACTTCGGCGAGCCGCCAATAATGCTGATACGACAAATAGATCGAGCCGGTGCCGACGTACTGCCCTCCCTCGAGTGTCGTGTCGAGTTTCAGTAACCGTACCCGCTCGCCGAGTTCGCTCGTGGTCTCTTCGACGCGAATGTCGTGGTAGAAGGTTTGCTGTTCAAAGACGACACCGGCGGGCAATTTTGCCGTTGCGAAATAATTCACCAGTGCCAGCAGAGCAACGGTCGCCACCGGGATCACGGGTGACGTACGACGGTCTTCACGACACACGATCAGCACCATCGCGCCGAGCAGTCCGATCAACACGCCCGTGGCGAGAAAGATCGAGCGGACACCGAACTCGGGAATGAGATAAAAACCGGTCAGAAACGTGCCTAAAAAGCTACCGAGCGTGGCCAACATGCCGACCAGACCGGCCGACAGTCCGATCGATTGATCGTGGGTCGAACGGCTCAAGAGCCGCACGATGAATGGGCACACGGACGCCAACAAACAAGCCGGCAAGGCAAAGAGCAGCAGCGAGACAATCAGCGGGCCGGTGATGAGCCCCGCCGGAGCACTCGACTGAAAGAACTGCGCATACAGCGAGGGGACGAGCAACGTCCAGGCGGCAGCCGATAGCAACAAATACCCGAGCAGCGACCGTCGTGGCGCGCGATCGACAAGCACCCCGCCGAGATAATCGCCGACGCTGATCGCGACAAGCACAACGCCGATGAGCGCGGTCCATGTGTAAAGGCTGTTGCCGAACAGGGGCGCGAGCAGTCGGTTGCCCGCGAGTTCGATCACGAGTGTCGCGGCGCCGCTGACGAAGCAGATAGCGTAGAGGATCAATCGAGTCGGTCGAACCGCTTGATCGCGTGACGGCGACACCGAGGTGACCCGGAGCGGGTCAACCGATGGAGGACGGTTTTTCTTGCTCATGGCTGGCGATCTTCCTGATAGACAAGCGCGAGGATCTTCCAACCCTGAGGCGAGCGGACGAGCGTGAACTCGTCATAACCCTCGCTCCTCTGAGCCCCATTCGTGAGCAGCCAACGGACCTCGGCCTGTGCCAAATCGCCCGAGAGCTTAATTTGCTTCGAGAGTGGAATCTCTCGAACATCGGGAGCGGCCTGTGCGAGCCACGCGGACTGTGACTGGACGAAGGAAAGCAAATCCCAATCGCTTACTACGCCCGCGTGATCGACGTGATGGATCCGCGCCTGAGGGTGAAAGCAACTCTCGTAGGCGGTTAAATCGCGTCGCGACCAGGATTGAAAATACTCGTCGAGCAGTTGCTGCAACTCGGGCGTGCCCGGATTGGAAGCCTGTTCGGTGCTCATCAGTCGCAGCGCGAGTACGACGGCCGCGACGATCCAGCCCGCACTGGACCACAGCCCGCGAGAGAACGAATGACCAGCGGATCGAGGCTCGATAGGAGGCATTCGCTTGATGTCAGGCGATAAAAGAGAAACCCGGGGCCAGCGCGACGCCGCAAGTATAGCGGTCGAGGCCCGGGTTGGCGATGCAGAGATGTCACGCTCGGCCATCAAGAACGCACCGGCGGCCGTGACCAGGAGGGGGTACACGGCAGCCGGCGCCCAACGGAGAGGTTCGTATGAAGCAGCCTTACGGTTGGCTTTGGACGCCAATCAGAGCTTCTTCTTCTTCCTGAATAATGATGCGGGGCGTGACCATCATCATCAGACTAGAGCTTGACTTTCCGGTACCCACGTTCGTGAACAGCCGGTTGACATACGGCAGCTTGCTCAACAGCGGTACGCCATTCTCGCGTCGTTCTTCGCTGAGCCGTTTGATACCACCGAGCAACACGGTGCCGCCATCAGGCACGCTGACGGTTGTGGTTACGGTCGTGAATGCAAACGTAGGCAACTGCACCGTGGTGCCGTCGCGCGACGCGGTGTCTTGTTCACTCCGCGAGGTGGTTGCCGTATCGGGTCCTTGCGACGTGGTGTTGCGCGTCGACGTCGACGAACCGGTGAAGGTAAACGTGTTCACCGCGCCGATCTTGCTGAAGAACGGCACGACCGTCAGGCGGACGAAGCGGCGATCACTGCTCACCACGGCCTGCACCGTCAAGAAGGTGCCTTCGCTAAGCACAACGATCACCGGTTGCTGAGCGGCGGCAAAGTCGCCGACCACGGGCACCACGCTGACCACGAACGGGCTTTGCGACGTATCGGAGACGAACGCCTGTTGACCGTTGAACAGCGTGACTTTGGGAGCCTGCAAAACATTGGTGCGAATATCGCTTTGGACCGCGTTCATGAAGAAGTAGGCTTCGATGTCACTCAGGATGGCAAAGCCCAAGCTCGCCCCGCCGCTCACACCGGCGCCTTGAGTACCGAAGTTGATCAACCGTGCCTGATCGAACGATGTTTGACGGAAGGGGATATCCAAGTCGCTGCTGAACAACGGGGCAGCGCCAGCCGCCGTGGGACCCGTCAGGCCGACGGTCGCACTGTTCTTCTGATTCAGATCGCGATTCTGTGTGTTGCGTCCCGGCTCGGTGTTGTTGTATTGAGTGGAACCGGTCGGATCTTGGCGGCCGAAAATCTGATAAGGCCGGTCGGTGTTGTCATTCAGATTCAGATCGAAGTCGACGCCCATCTGCTCGAAGAAGTTATCCGACAGGCTAATAAAGCGAACCTCGATCGTGACTTGCAGATCTTGCAGGCGGCGCAATTGTTCGAGCAGATCGGCAATTTCTTCGTGGACCTGTTGGGTTTGGCTGACGACCAAACTTAGATTGGTCGCGAATCGCCGCACGGCTCCTTGACCACCGACGTCGGTCCAGGTCGTGGGCGCAATCGTACCGGTGATGAGTTGGATCAGGCTGTCGAAATCGGGTTGAGCACCGCCACCCATGCCACCCGGACCGAACCCGATTTGCTGCGGATAGCCGGTTGCTCCCCCCCGTCCGCCCATGCCACCCATCGGCATCATCCCCATTCCGCCAGGGCCAGCCCCTTGGCCTCCGACGTTGATTTGTCCGAGCAGCCGAGGATCGAGCGTGGCATTGGTCGAAGCGCCGTCATTGCTGGCGACAACCGCCAGCGGTGCCGAGGCTCCCATGCCTCCGCCGGGACCATTCATGCCGATGGTTTGGTAGGCCGAGTCGAGTGCGCCTTGCAAGCCCATGCGAGCGCTGGGAACAAAGTTGGGAATCGGAATCACCAAGTCGGCCACATTGTAGGTCACCGAGTAGACATCGCCATCTTTGAGCCGGTCGCTCGTAATCTTCAGCACTTCGTCCTTGATCACGTAGCCCAACCGCAACGGTTGCAGGATCAGACTCAGGGCACTTTTGAGCGAAATTTCTTGCGACAATTCGATCGAGACGGGCGAGCTGGGGTCGATCCCTTCCTCGGCCAAGCCGCGCGGATCGAGGTGCATGTTGATCTTGGCCAGCTTGCCGAGGTTTTGAATCACGTCCGACAACGGAGCGTCCTTAAACTTGAGCGAAACGGGCGTGCGCAGCCGTTGTTCGATCTCCATCTCGCGATCGGTTCGCTTGCGGCCCCGTTCAGAGAACATGGCGCGGCGACGATCGGTCAGCTTGTTCCATTCCTTGACGTTGCCGAAGGTGTACGGATCGCGGTCATCAAAGCCGGCCGACGATGCGAGCACCGACTCCATTTGTTTCTGAATGCCGTCAGAGATATCGGCGCGGATCGCTTCGTTGTTACGAATGCTGCGCATCATGCGCGCCATTTTGTCCAGCTGGATCACCACCGGCTCGTTGGGCGAGAGTTCGCGGCACTGTTTGGCGACGAGCTCGGCCTCGGCATAGCGATGTTCCTCGACGAGCTTGTTGAACTCTTCGACTTTGAGGGCCAGTTTTTCTTGGACCTCGACCTTCATCGCTTGTTCGCGTTGAATTTCGTTCTCGACCGCCTGGTTGCGTTCGATCAATTCGATGCGTCCGCGATTGCTGTCGAGGTACTGTTGCAATTCGGCGATTTGTTTGTCGAGCTTGCGTAACAGTAAGTCACGATTGGCGCCGTCGAGCGGAGCCTTCTCGACCCCGGCGCGCGACTCACGCAGGATTTGCATGGCCCGTTTGGGGTCGGTCTCGCGCATCTGGCCGGCCACTTGTTCTTGACGGCCAACGTCAGCCGAGACTTGCTTGACGAGCAGTTGTTGATTGGTGGCGGTTTCGGTGATCAAGGTGCCGCCCGAGTTGAGCGGCGGTCGCAAGCCGGGGTTGCCCAGCGGTCCTTGCAGGAAGTCCTGCATGCGCTGACGCTGAGGCGGCTCGAGTTGCGAGGCATACTTGGCGGCCTCGCGGAATTTGTTAGCCGCCGTCACGTTGTCGCCTCGTCGAGCGGCATCTTCACCTTCTTGAAACAGTGTCGCGCCGACATTGGGCGCGGTCAAGTTGTTGGCGGGCGTCGGCACGCCAGGGGGCACGGTGACCGTCTGCTGAACCTGCGTCACGCGCGTCGAGTCTTGAGCTGGATCATACACCGCGGCCGTGGCTCGAGCAGCCTGGTCGGTCGGCCCTTGTGACGAAAGTGGACTTACGCCACCGGTCTGAACCGTACCGCCGGCGCGGAATTTTTGCACTTCAAACAAGACCAAGTACGGCCGATCGTCCTGCGGAGCAAAGGCACTGTCACTCACGCGCAATTGTTCCGCCTGCTTGGCCAACGCTTCGGCTTGATTAAGATCTCCGCTGGCGATGGCCGATCGGGCCGAACGCAACAAATCGAGGCAGCGTGCTTTCGGATCCTGGTTCGACGCAGCGGTATTGACCGACGGGACCGATGATGAGGCCGGTGGCGAGATCAACGCCGCGCCGCTGGCCGGCGCACCCGCCAAAGCTGGCAACGGTTCAAGCTTTTTCAGGCCGCCGCTCTGACGCGCCTGGGTAATCTTTTGCAGAATCTGTTCCGGTTTGGTCTCATAGGGACCGTACGGCACGCCCAAGCGTTGTGCTTCGTTCACGAGTCGTTCAGCTGCGTCATACTCACGCCAAGCGGTCAGAACCTCAGCTTGTTGGAGTTGCAACTCAGCATACTTGCGACGATACGCCTCACCACTCTTTTCCGCGGCGGGGCGCTGCAACAAATCGGCATAACGCTGAATGGCCCCTTCGAGCTTGGTCGGATTGTCCTCGTTCGGTTCGTAGTTGATCTTGAGCGCCTTGATTTGT
>CAYLYE010000050.1:0-30761 GCA_964387325.1 uncultured Planctomycetaceae bacterium | reverse complement strand
CGTTTTTGCTTTTCTGACGACAAACGAAGACTTCGCCGCCGCCCAACGTTCCCGCCGTCGAACCCGACGTGCAGGGAGCGACGACCATACGCGAGCAACTCGACAAACATCGCTCGATCGCCGTGTGCGCGTCCTGCCACTCGCGAATCGATCCGCCCGGCTTTGCGCTCGAATCGTTCGATGTCATCGGCGGTCAACGCGATCGGTATCGATCGATCGGCGAAGGAGACACGCCCGAGCGCGGCGCGATCGACAAGTTCATCGGCATTCAGTTCAAGCTCGGCCCCAAGGTCGATTCGTCAGGCATGTTCGCCGATGGCCGCACGTTCGCCAACATCAACCAGTTCCAGGAGTTGCTCGCCGCCGATACCCAGCGATTGCTCAAGAACCTAGCCGAGCAATTCGTCGTGTATTCAACCGGTCGGCCGATCGGCTTCGGCGACCGAGGCGAGATCAACGCCATCGTCAATCGCACGCAACAAAAAGGGGGCGGCCTCCGCTCCCTGCTGCATGAAGTGGTACAAAGCAAGCTCTTTCTTCCCTCGGGTTCGACTCAGGCACCGCGGCCGAAAATGTCGCCGACGATCGTGCCCCCGCTGACGGCCACCCATCAGAACCCGCCCAATGTGCCTGTCGCGGTCAGCGTGATAGTCGAATCCACCAAGCCCGCCGTGGTCGAATCTCCCGCAAGCGATCGACAAACGGTCACCTATCGCCTCCTCGGGTTTGGTTCAGCCGAGCAACTCGACGACCTGCGCGAAGCGGTGTCGCAAGTGACCGAGTTCCAACTTGTCGACATCGACGCGAAGTTGCACGAGGTTACCTTGTCGTATGATTTGCGTCGGCTCTTCCCGCAATCGCCGGCCAATCACCAACCCAAGCCCGATGCGGTACTCCAGCAGATCGACAATCGCCTGCGACAAATGTCGTTTGGCGCGTTTTCGGTTAAGCCGCTGCTAGGCGAAGCTCGGGCAAAACTCAAACGCGAAGAGGTCGCTGTATCGATCCCCGATTGCAAAGCCTGTCGACTGCATATTTGCCAAGCGGCGTCAAAGATCGACGGCGTCGAGCAATCCGAGTTCATTCGCGAGCAGAGTCGGTTAATTGTCTGGCTTGACCCAGAAAAATGCGCCCTCGACAAGCTCCGCGAAGCACTGAGCAAAGCCAAGATCGAGTTCCCCAAATAAGGTGAGCTCTTGTGGTCATAATGCGCCTGCTTGCTATCGTCTGCGCCAGTTGTGGCACTGCTAGCAGGTCTCGATTCCGCGCGTGTTGATCGAGCAGCGTCTCGATCTGGCCGAAGAAGATGATACGCGGCCGAACGGGCTCTGTGCTTGGCTGCGCCCTCTGTTCAACGAGACGCGGCCATGACCACTCCGACATTCAAAGTTGTCGCCCCCGAGCTATCTGTCGAGCCGAACACCGAGCCGCCCGGTTCGTCGACTCACCGCGAGGCCTTTATCCCGCTACGCAAAGCCGAGCTACTCGATTGCCTGTGCGAGAACCGTGGCCTCTCGCCGTATGCTCAAGATAGCCTGAAACAGTTCGCGCGGCTGCTCGACGTAACACTGCATTATGAGTTCCATGCCAAGTTGACCGAGCTCAAAGATCTCTACGCGCCATTCGATCCCGACGCCGATGCGCCGAGCCGCGAACAACTCTCCGCGGCTGATCGTCAACTGCGACTCAATCGTCTGTTCGAGCGGTTCGCCGAGTTGTTACAGAACGCCAACTTCCGCCGGCTTGGCCGTCACGAACTCGAACACGCATTGCAATCGGCTAGCGAGCATGGCCTGAGTTTGGAAATTGATTTCGACGCGTTCGAACGGCTCGATATTTATTGTCGCGGCGAAGTGACTCGCACGCGGCTCAGCCGCCGCTGGGGACGTCTGTTCGGCACGAAAGAGATTCAAGTGCCCATGTATCAACGGCTGGTCATTATCTTCCGCCTTCGAGCCGGACGCCGCCAGCACCGGCAACTCGACACCAATACCGTGTTCATCAAGCTCTTCAAGGACATCCCCAAAGCCGATCTGGAAATGCTGCTCCCCGCCACTCGGGTCAAAATGCTGCTGATCGATCGGATCAAGATCATCCTCCCCACGGTCTCGGGCCTAGCGGTCTCGATCTTCAAGGCGATCAAAGGCGCGTTGCTGGTCGCGGCGGCCGGCGTCTACGGTATCTTAGCCGTGTTGGGAGTTACGCTCGGTTACGGTCTGCGATCGTTCTACGGCTATCAGCAGACCAAGCAAAAATATCAACTCAACTTAACCGAGAGCCTGTACTACCAAAACCTCGATAACCATACCGGAGTCATCTGTCGACTGCTCGACGAGGCCGAAGAACAAGAGCACCGCGAGGCACTGCTGGGCTACTATTTTCTCTGGCAATGCGGCGACTCGCAGGGGCTCTCGGCCGAGCAACTCGACGCGCGCATCGAACACGATCTGGCCGAATCATTAGGCTGCCAGGTCGACTTTGAAGTCACCGACGCACTGACCAAACTGGTGCGTTGGGGCATCGTGAGATGTAACGCGCAAGGCCGCTACGTCGCCGCGCCGATCGACCAGGCGCTCGCGATCCTTGACCAGATTTGGGACAACTGCTTCACGTACCGCGCCGCCTGACGCATCCGCACACCCCTCGGCTCACAGGGCTCACCGCTGAGCGGTGATCGTCTTCCAGCACTGGACGATGTCGGCCTCTTCGACCTGCTCGCTGTAGTGTTGGCGGATGTATTGAGACGCGAGCGCCGCTTGGTTCCACAGCGGCGTGGGATCGATGCGGAACTGGTTCAACACCGCCTCGACCGTCCGCGCGTAGCCTTCGATGTCGCCGAACTCGATCGGGTAGGAAAATTCCGGGCGGAAAAACTCCTTGCCGCCGCGACCGTGATAGCCGATCGTAATGCAACCGCAGGCCATCGCCTCGGCCGGGGGCAAGCCAAAGCCTTCAATCGATGAAAAACTCAAAAAGATGGCCGAGTCACGCAGTGCGGCCGCGGCTTGCTCGTGCGACATGTTTTGAATCGGCAGAATGTCAAAATCACTGAGCACGCCACGCAACTTGAGCATGCTAACCACCTGCAACAGATCATCTGGGTTCTTGCGCGGCATGACCGCGATCTGCTTGCGCTTCGTACTCACTGGATAAAACATCGATTGATCGATCGCGTAGTGCATGCGTAGCACGCGATGCTGGGGAAACACGTACTGCAAGTAACGCACGCTGTCCTCGCTGACCGTGATCGTCGCGACCACTTCGGGACTTAGGTACGGCGTTTCGCGATCGTTCTTGTCGAGCGTGTAGCCACGGAAAGTCAAGTAACCGTTCTGATTGAGGATCACCTTCTTGATGCCCGGCGCGAGGCGCGCCATCCGTGGGCCCCAAATCTCGGGTACGACCAAATAATCGGCCGGCGTCAGTTGCGTCGACTCGGTGTACACGACCGGCGTGTCGTTCTGAAACCAAGTGCATCGAAAGCCCGGTTTGGTGTGCAACACTCGGGCCGAAAATCCGTTGCGATTCAATACATCGACATGGCGATAAATCTTCCGCACGCCACCGCAGGTGCTCGAATCGTCCGGGGTATAGCAGTAAATCATGACGCACAATGCTTTCTGGCGGATAGGCAGTCTGATGCCCCAAGCCGGCAGCTCTGCCGCTGGTCAAGCAACGATATAACATTTCACACCATCGACCGCTTGTCGAGTCATCCTTGAATGACCTCCGCAAGCTCGATGTAGCTTTCCTAACTCACCAACCCCTTGGTCACCATCATAAATACATCTTCGAGTGTCGGGGGCTTGTCATAAAACGACACCAGTCGGATCCCCGAGCGCGTGAGCTCGTCGTGCAATCGGGCAACCACCTCGTCATCCCCCGCCAGTTCGACGATCACCCGGCCCCCTTCCACCTGCACGTCGCGAGTCTCGCTCATACGTCGCACGATCGATACGGCGATGTCCAACTGATCGACCGGTTGGATCTCGATGATCCGATTCCGCTGGATGCGACGATACACGTCGTCGATCGGACCATGCATCAAGAGCTGTCCTCGTTCGATGATGCCAATCGACGTACAACAGTCGGCCAACTCACTGAGGATGTGGCTCGATATCAGGATCGTCTTTCCCATGTGCCGCAATTCGCGCAACAGAGCTTTGACCTCGAGCCGAGCGCGCGGGTCCAGACCGCTGGTCGGTTCGTCCAAGATGAGCACCGGCGGATCGTGGACCAGCGTCTTAGCCAAACAGAGCCGCTGCTTCATGCCGCGCGACAGGCCGTTGACGTAATCGTCTCGCTTGTGCGTCAGGTCGAGCAACTCGAGCACATCACCAATGACGCGCCGCCGCGCCTCGCGAGGGATCTGGTAGGCGACGGCAAAAAAGTCCAAAAACTCCCAGACCTTCATGCCGTCATACACGCCGAAATTGTCAGGCATGTAGCCGACCGCGCGCCGCACGGCGAGCGGGTCGCGGCGCACGCTGTGCCCCGCCACGAAACCATCTCCTTGCGAGGGCTTGAGCAGTGTGGCAAGAAAACGAATCGTCGTGCTCTTCCCCGCTCCGTTGGGACCAATGAAGCCGAACAATTCTCCCGCCTCGATCTTCAGACTGAGCCCCTCGACGGCGGTGAAGTCTCCATAGCGCTTGCCGAAGTCAACGAGTTCGATCATGGTTTCGTGTCCGGCCCGATCGTTAGAGTGGGTTGTTTTGCTGCCAGCGGACGAGTGTTCGAGTCAAATACCAACGGTCCCCAATCGTGCTCGCGCAGATGGGCCAGTAAGAAAGTGTGATGCCGCGATTGGGCTGCGACCGGACGCACGTCCAGCCCTGGCAAGTCCTCGTCGATCCACCCGATCAGCCGCGCACCATCCAACGGTTGATCGAGGGCCACCGCGGCCAAACCGCGCAGTTGATTGAATCTCGAGAGCCACTCATCACGCTCGGCCGAGTCGGCACCGCTGGCCAACTCGACGGTTTTGCCCGACTCGAGCCGCGCGCACCACGCGACGTGCCGCTGTGTGCCGCGCTGCGCGACGACGAGGCCCGAGATCGTGTGTTGTGTGCGATTGGTGAGTCGCCACAGATGCTCTCGCTCGCTCAGTTCGATTGAACCACCGAGGTCGTAGAGCTGCTCGCTGTGAATGAGGCCGGTCGAGTTGGAGCCCACTTCGTAGCCGCTTAGGCGAACGGCGGCGCCTCCCTCAAGTGCCCTGTCATCGGCCGAACTCATGATTCGTTCGAGCGTCACATGCGTCGGCGACTCGCGTGACGGCGCGGTCCCCAAGGCCATCGGCAACACCAAGCCGGTCGGATGTTGAACGCGCACCTCGTACCGTGTGCCGAGCGAGCTATAGAGTGCGGTGTATCGCGTGAGGTGCGCGCGGTTGTGTCCTGCAGGGACTTCGACCACCGCCACCGTGGTGCGTGATCGGGCAAAGCCGACGTTTAGTTGCGCGAAGTACGTTACCGCAGCGGTAAAGGTCACGGCCAACACGACGACCATCGGCCAAGCCCATTCGACGCGCCCCAAGAGGCGGAAGAACAACCAATTCACGGGGACCAAGAGCACGAGGTACAACCCCAGCAGGCGGAGCACAAAACTCCGCTCGGGCACGACAATCCCCGCCGCCTCGACGAGTGTTTGCCGAGCCGCGTTCGCTACCGAATTGAAATCGTCCCAGGCTCCCAAGCCCGGCCCGATCGACGCGAGCAGGGTGGGATCGACCGACGTATTCACTGCGCCTCCGAGGAGATTAGGTGTCGGCTCGGGCTCCGTCGATCGAATCGAAGACTTGCCCACATCGCGCGAAAACCACCGCAGATCGGTGACCAGCGCGGGGTCGTGTCTCGGTTGATCGACCCAACTCACTCGCGTGAAATTCTCGGCGGTCTGTTGGAACTCGCGCGGCAATCGGCGCAGCAGACATGCGTTCCAAAAGGGCTCGCAGCCGGGCCAGTTAATGAACTCGTTTTGATTGAGTCGAAAGGCGGTGACGACCACGCGCCCGGCGCCAACGTGGCGTTCGACAACCAGCGGCAACGCGTCGGCGGCGAGCAGTGTGTGTGCCCCGGCCACGGGTTCAAGTTGCACCCCCGACCAAGGCTTGGCCAACTTGAAGGTTACGTTCGGCTGTTGCCAGGGTGGGGCATTGAACAGCTTCAACGTCGCATCGTCGAGTGGGCAAGTTCCGCCCGAAGTGGCACTCAGGTACGGTTCGAGAAACGAGCCCCGCAACAAATCGAGCGACTCCGGGCCGCTGATCACGAGCTGCCCTCCCCAGTGCAACCAATCGACCAGAGCCTGCTGTTCGTCGATGCTCAAGTCAGCAGGGTCGCGACGATCCCAGACCACCACGGCGATTGTGGTCCACGCCAGGGCGCTTCGCGGAAGCGCGGTTGGTCCCTGCCCCACGCTGATCACACGGTAGTGTGCTTCCGCGGCAGACTCGAGCTCGTCGTGAGCGAACCGAACCCAGTCATGTGTGGCCAGAAACGCATATGCGCCGCTCTCTGACGAGATGACCAAGGCTAAGTACTGCGGCGCGGGGAGCAACGTCAGGGTCGACCTGAGCGAGGCCGCCTCGTGCGCCCAGCTTGATGAACTGAGCGTGAGATTCAAATTGGCCTGATCGGCCGAGGCCGGCACGAACATCAACTGCTCGATGGGGCGCAACTGCTGCTTGGGTAATACGACCTCGCGCTGAGTCGAGACCACGTACCTCGGGTTGAGCATCGAAAGCGGCTGACCTTCGGCCGACGCCAACTCGACCGACCACGATCCACGAAAGTCGGCGGGCTGTGCGCGGGCTTCAACACTCAGCGTGCTCCAATGTCCAGGCTTGGCGAACAGCGCTGGGTTTGCTGGCGCTGCTGGCAACGTGGTCGCCCGTTGCATCATGAGCGGCTTGGGGGGTTCCTTGTCGGTCTTATTAAGCTTTTCATCGAGCGGTTCAGGCGTCGATCGACAGCCCGAGCAGCCGCTGAGCGACGCCCAGAGCATGAGTACCGCCCAGTAGACGAGCCGCCCGACAGATGGTGAATGCCCCTGAGATATCAGCAGTTGCGACAAGATCGTGACCTGAGAAGCGAGGCCCCCGGACGTGACCGAAGCGAACCCGATCGAGCCGCTCGGACTCATATCAGTTTAGGGTTCATGCTCGCTGACGAAAACCGCCTGGACGGGCGTGGGCGTATAGCTGGCGGCACAAAACGATATAAACCTTGTTCAGCGAACAACTTGAGTCTATGCAGTGGCATTGACCTACAACCGCAACTGAACGATACTTGCGGATAGTCACCCGAGCTAGGACCACGACGCATGGCCATTGCCGAAACGAACGATTTACAGAGTTACTGTCGCGAGCTGGCCCAGCGCGCCCAGGCCGCGTCGCGCGAATTGGTCCGGTTGAGTGGCGCACAAAAGGGAGCCTATCTGCGTGAGTCGGCCCGGCTGCTCCGAACGTCGCACTCGACACTCGCGTCGGCCAACCAACTCGACCTCGAGGCGGCGCCGCGTTTTGGTCTCACCCCTGCGGCGATCGACCGGCTGCGGCTGACTCCGAAGGTGATCGAATCCATGGCACAGGCGCTCGACGAGATTGCCCAGCAAGGTGAACCGATCGGCCAAGTGATCGAGTCGACGGTGCGTCCCAACGGATTGGTAGTGAACAAGGTGCGCGCCCCGTTGGGTGTCGTGTTCTTTATCTATGAATCGCGACCCAATGTGACGAGTGACGCGGCTGGCATCTGTGTGAAGAGCGGTAACGCGGTGATCTTGCGCGGTGGTAAAGAGGCGGCGCACTCGAATCGCGCGATCGTCGCGTTGCTCTCCGCGGCGGCCACGACCACCGGTTTGCCACAGGACGCCGTGCAGTTGGTGACCACGACCGATCGAGCTGCGGTGGGACATCTGCTGCAACTCGACGAGTACATCAGCGTCGCAATTCCGCGCGGGGGCGAGAGCCTGATCCGGCGCGTGACGGCCGAGGCCCGCATGCCGGTGATCAAGCATTTTAACGGCAATTGTCATGTTTACGTCGACGCGGCCGCCGACCTCGACATGGCCGTTGAAATCACGATCAACGCCAAGTGTCAACGACAGGGCGTGTGCAACGCGGCCGAGTCGCTCGTCGTGCATGAGCGTGTCGCGGCGAGCTTTTTGCCCCGTGTCGGAGCGGTGCTCAGCGAGCGGGGCATCGAGTTGCGGGCCGACGAGCGCGCCCGACGTTTCCTGCCGCAAGCGGTCGCGGCCAGCGAAGACGATTTTGCCGCCGAGTATTTGGGACCAATCATCTCGATCAACATCGTCGACTCGCTCGACGACGCCATTGAACATATCAATCGTTACAGTTCGCAGCACACGGAAGCGATCATCACAAGCGACTTGAATGCGGCCCGCGAGTTTGCCGCGAGGATCGACTCGTCGGCGGTGATGATCAATGCGAGCACGCGATTTAATGACGGTGGCGAGTTTGGTCTCGGCGCCGAAATTGGTATCAGCACCGACAAGTTTCACGCTCGCGGCCCGTGTGGCGTGAACGAATTAACGACCTACAAGTACGTGGTACACGGCAGCGGACAGATACGCAGCTAACGCCCTTTCGAGGGCCAACGACACTCGACGGATCGGAGTGTCACGGCTATTTGTGAGCAAGGACGCATTCGATGAGCACTGGCAACGAAGTACTCTCGCAGGCTGAGATCGAGCAACTGTTATCGGGCAACGAGCCGCGTCAGGCGGCGCCCGCCGAGGCCTCGGCTCCCAAGAAGGCCGCGCCAACGCCGTCGGCAGCGCCAGCCAAGATGCGTGAGAAAGTCACACCCTACGACTTTCGCCGTCCGGAACGCGTAGGCAAGGAGCAGATGAAAGCCCTGCAAACTTTGCACGAAGGATTTGGTCGCAGCTTCGGCGCGGCGTTGTCGACCTTGCTCCGCTCGATTGTCGAAGTCAAGCTGACCAGCGCTGACCAGCTGACCTATAGCGAGTTTGTGTTCAGCCTGGAGAACCCCACTTGCTTCAATGTGTTACGAGCCGACCCGCTCGAAGGGCATTTGATCCTCGACTTGAATCCTTCGATATTGTATCCGATCATTGATCGCTTGCTTGGCGGAGGTCGCGAAGGGACACCACCGGCGCGTCGTCCGCTCACTGAAATCGAACTGCGACTCGTCAATCGCATCACGTCGTTGTTTTTGAACGAGATGAAACGCGCTTGGGAGAACGTCGTCTCGCTCGACTTGCAAGTCGTGCGCGTCGAGAGTAACCCGCAACTGGTGCAGATCGTGCCGCCGAACGAAGTCGTGGTGCTGATCAGCTTCGAGATCACGGTGGGCGACGTTCGCGGCATGCTCAATTTGTGCATCCCGTTCAATTCGATCGAACGGATCAGCAATAAGTTGTCGAACAACAATTGGGTCTCGTTCGGCAAGCGACAGTCGTCGCCCGAGTCGGCCGCGATGATCGAGCGCAACTTGCGTGGGGCACTCACCGAGGTGGTTGTGGTCCTGGCCGAGACGAAGATCACGACGCACGATCTGATCGGTTTGCGGATCGGCGATATTATTGCGACCGAGCAAGACATTCATCAGCCACTCGAGGTCCGCGTGGAAGACGTGCCCAAATTCCGCGCTAAGGCCGGCGCATTCAAAGGTCAGAAAGCGATCTGCGTCGAGGGGGTCGTCGAACCGCAGAAGAGTTAACGCTCGTCGCATCGGCCCCTGGGCGACGCGCCTCGGGTGAGGTACCATAACGCGAGGCGCCCCCCTGGCCGTCGTCCCCTGGTATCACCATCTCGATTTTTCGCTCGAACTGAACGACCACCATGAGTGTTGACCCCCTGCCGCTGAGCGGAATTCGTGTCGCCAGCTTCGAGAGTCGCCGCAGCGACGATATGCAACGGCTCATCGAGCGACACGGAGGCTCGGCCGCCGTGAGCGCGTCGCTCCGCGAGGTCCCGCTGAGCGAAAATCCCGAGGCGGTCGACTTTGCCCATCGGCTGATCAGTGGCCAGATCGACGTCGTCGTCCTGATGACCGGCGTCGGCACGCGGCAACTCGTCGCTCAGGTCGAACGGCATGTGAGCAAGGAACGATTTTTAGCTGCGCTAAGCGACGTGACCACGGTGGTGCGCGGCCCGAAACCGCTCAGTGTGCTGCGCGAGTTCAATATCACGCCGACGGTCCGCGTGCCGGAGCCAAACACCTGGCGCGAGGTGCTCAAGACGATCGATCAGCAAGTACAGGTCTCGCAACAAACCGTTGCGGTGCAAGAGTACGGACTGCCGAACGCCAGTCTGGTCGCGGGGCTCGAGGCGCGTGGCGCGAAAGTCGTGCCGCTCAAGGTCTATAGCTGGGATCTGCCCGTCGATACCCGGCCGCTCGAAGCCAATCTGCGAGCCATCGTCGCCGGCGAACGGGACGTGCTGATGTTCACGTCGGCGCATCAGGTCGTGAACCTACTGCGGGTCGCCGAGCGGCTCGGCTTGGTGAACGAGTTGCGCAAGGCGATCCCTCGCTGCGTGATTGCTTCGATCGGCCCGACGACGAGCGAGATGCTCCGCGACTGCGACATTGAAGTCGATATTGAACCCGAGCACGGCAAGATGGGGCACCTCGTACAGGCCGTCGCCGAGCAGGCAGCCAACGTTCTGCAAAGCAAGCGAGGCGAGACTTGGTTAGCGGCTGTGCCGGTCGATCGCCCGTACTCGGCCGAATCGGATCAAGCGCGGCCGGCGTGGTACAATAGCCCATTCATGAAAGCCTGCCGGCACGAGCCGACCGACCGCACGCCCATCTGGCTGATGCGACAAGCGGGCCGCTATCTGCCCGAGTATCGACAGGTTCGTGCTCAAACCACGTTTTTAGAACTGTGCAAGAATCCGGCCCTGTGCGCTGAAGTGATGATCACGACAGTCAATCGGCTGGGGGTCGACGCGGCGATCATCTTCTCTGACCTGTTGCCGATGCTGGAGCCGATGGGGGCTGAGCTGGAATACGCTCACGGCGAGGGGCCGATCATCCACAACCCGGTTCGCGACGCGCGCGACGTCGACCGCATCGTCGAGCTCGAGCACCTCGGCGCGGTCGAGTTCGTGATGGAAACCGTGCGGCAGACCCGTGAGGGTTTGCGGGCCGAGATCCCGGTGATCGGGTTCGCCGGCGCGCCCTTTACGCTGGCCAGCTATATGATCGAAGGGGGCGGCAGTCGGAATTACCTGTTCACCAAGTCGCTTATGTATCGCGACGAAGGCGCCTGGCACGAACTGCTCGGCAAGCTCGCGCGGAGCGTTACGCGGTACCTCAATGGTCAGATCGCGGCCGGTGCCCAGGTCGTGCAACTCTTCGACAGTTGGGTCGGCTGCCTGGGCCCCGACGACTATCGCCGTTTCGTCTTGCCTCACGTACGGTCAATCGTGCAAGGGCTGACACCCGGGGTGCCGCTGATCAATTTCGGCACGGGGAACCCGGCCCTGCTGCCACTCTACGCCGAGGCCGGTGGCGCGGTCATCGGGCTCGACTGGCGCGTGCGGTTCAGCGACGGCTGGCAGGCGGTGGGTTACGACAAGGGCGTGCAAGGGAACCTCGACCCCACGGTGCTGCTCGCCGAGCCGGAAGAAATCCAGCGTCGCGCGATCGACATTCTGCGGCAAGCCGGTGGTCGGCCCGGACACATCTTCAACCTGGGACACGGCGTGTTGCCCCAAACACCGGTCGAGAATGTGCTGGCATTGATCGACACCGTGAAGCAAACTCGCACGATCGAATAAAGCGAGTTGAGTCTCATGTCCTCTCCCCCTTTATCATTCATCATTCCGCATTCATCATTTTCCGTGGCCGTCATCGGCGGCGGGATCACCGGTCTGGCTGCGGCCCACCGCCTGCGTGAGCTTGCGCCCAACGCGAGGGTCGAGTTGTTCGAGGCCAGCGATCGGCTCGGGGGCGTGTTGCTGAGCGAACGACGCGACGGTTTTCTGATCGAGCACAGCGCCGACAACTTCATCACGAACGTCCCGTGGGGACTCGATCTATGCCGCCGATTGGGCATCGAGGCCGAGCTACTCCCCACGCGCTCGACCGACCGTCGCGCGCTGGTCGTGCATCGGGGTAAAGTTTATCCGGTACCTGAGAGTTTTGTGCTGCTCGCGCCACAGAAGTTGTGGCCGATCGTAACGACGCCGATCCTCTCATGGCGCGGCAAGCTGCGGTTGTTGGCCGAGTATTTTGTGCCGCGACGCCGCGAGTTGGGAGATGAAAGCCTGGCGGCGTTCGCGCGTCGGCGGTTGGGAGACGAGGTGTTCGAGCGTTTGGTGCAGCCACTCGTCGGAGGCATTTACACAGCCGACTCGACCAAGCTCAGTCTGGCGGCGACCATGCCGCGCTTCTTGGATATGGAGCGGCGGCATGGCAGTCTGATTCGGGCCGCGTTTCGAGATCGAGCCAACAAGAGCGAGAGTGAACATCAGGCGAGCGGCGCTCGTTACGGCATGTTCGTTGCCCCGCGAGGAGGCATGAGCCAATTGGTCGACGCTCTGGCCGCACGATTGCCGACCGAGAGCGTGCATCTCAGTGTGCCCATTGAGTCGATCACGCAACGCGACGGCGGCGGGTTCAACGTGCGGTGCGGCGGCGAGCATGGAGAAGCACGGTCCTTCGACGCGGTCATCGTGACGTTGAATGCCCCGGTGGCGGCCAACGTGCTCGAACCGCTTAGCGCTCCGCTGGCCGACGACCTGCGCAAGATTCCCTACGCCTCGTCGGCCGTGGCCGTCATGGCTTACAAGCGCGAGCAGATCGCGCATCCGCTCGACGGTTTTGGCTTCGTGGTACCTGAGATCGAGCGTCGACCGATCCTGTCGGTTAGTTTTTCGAGCCTGAAGTACGAGGGTCGAGCGCCGAGCGAGTATGTGCTGCTGCGAGTGTTCTTTGGCGGTGCGATGCGGAGCGAGCAACTCGATCTCAGCGATGACGAGTTACGGCAACTGGCCGAGCAGCAACTACGAGAATTACTCGGTGTGCGAGGCGAGCCGAGCCTGTTTTTTGTGCGTCGCTGGCGTGGTACGATGCCCCAGTATCACCTGGGTCACGTCGAGTTGGTCGAGCAAATTCTCGCGCGGCTACCGTTGTGGCGCGGGCTTGAGTTGGCCGGCAATGCGTACCACGGCGTGGGCGTGCCCAACTGCATCCACGACGGCGAACAGGCGGCCGAGCGCGTCGTGAGAGCTTGGGATGCTTAATTACCGTCGGCCGGGCCGACGGCATGGGTGGAGATAACATTTTCAGCGGTGGAGGATTGATCGTGATCCGATTGTGTTGCTGGTTGATCGTCGTATTGTTTTCAGGCGTGTGGGTTACAGGCGCGGAGCCGGCGGCGGTCAAATTGCCGAGCAAGGACAAATTTCATATTTATCTGTTGATGGGGCAGTCGAATATGGCCGGCCGCGGCAAAGTTGACCCGGCCAAGAACACGCCCCATCCACGGGTGCTCAAGCTCGACAAGAACAACCAGTGGTTACCGGCCACGGACCCCGTCCACTTCGACAAGCCGATCGCGGGAGTGGGTATTGCCACGACCTTTGGGCCATCGATGGCCGAGGCGAATCCGGACGTGACGATCGGTCTGGTACCATGTGCCGTGGGGGGCACGCCGCTCGCACGTTGGGAGTTGAACGGTGATTTATTTCAAGCGGCAATGAAGCGAGCCAAGCTCGCCATCGAGCAAGGGACGCTCAAGGGAGTGCTCTGGCATCAGGGAGAGGCCGACACCGGCAAGAGCGAAACCGCCAACAGCTACGGCGCACGATTGAAGCAGATGATCGCCGACCTGCGCAGCGAATTGGCCACGCCGCAGTTGCCCGTCGTCGTGGGCGAACTATCTCGTTGGGAGCAGGTCACCGGTGGCTACACGACCGTCAACCAAGCGTTGCAGGCGATTGCGACACAGGTGCCCCGAACGGCATGTGTGAAGGCGAGCGACATTCAGGCGAAACCCGACTTGCACTTCAACGCGGACGAGTACCGCGAGTTGGGGCGCCGCTACGCCCGAGAAATGCTTCAACTGCAGCGCGCGATTCAGTAAGATATGCGAGCCCGCGAGGGCTTCGTTTCGCAACCGTAATCAGACCGACTCTGAACGAACCACTTGAAAAGGATATACGCATGCCGTCGCTTCCGTCGTCAGTTGTGAGTGCGCTCGACCGTCGTGCTTTTCTTGCCGCCGCGGCGGCCCTCACGGCCACTCCGCTGCTGGGGCGCGACTTTGGCCCCAACGCCGAGCCGGTTCGCTATCCCGACCCGGACCTCGTGGTGCTCGACAAGCGATTCGCCAAATACAAGCTCGGCAACACGCCCATCCAGCGATTGCACACCGGCTGCCTGTGGGCCGAGGGGCCCGCCTGGAGCGGCGTGGGCAAGTACCTGCTGTGGAGCGATATCCCCAACAACCTACAACTGCGGCGGCTCGACGAGGACGGCCACGTGAGTGTCTTCCGCAAGCCGGCTGGCAACAGCAACGGTAACACCTTCGACTATGAAGGGCGACAGATCGCCTGCGAACACGGCACTCGACGTGTCGTCCGCTACGAGCCCAGCGGGCAGATCACGGTCTTGGCCGAGAAATATCAAAACAAGCCCTTCAACGCGCCAAACGACGCCATCGTGCATCCAGACGGCTCGATCTGGTTCACCGATCCCGGCTACGGATCGTTGATGAACTACGAAGGGAACAAGGGAGAGCTATTGCTGAAAGAGGCCGTCTATCGAATCGACGCCAAGAACGGCAAGATCGACAAACTCACGGACGAGATTTTCAAACCGAACGGTTTGTGTTTCTCGCCCGACTACAAGAAGCTTTATGTGGCCGATACCGGCGCGAGCCACTACGACAACGCGCCGCGCAACATCAAGGTCTGGGACATTGTCGACGGCGTGAAGGTGGCGGGCGGTCGCGAGTTCGCGTCGATGGAGCTCAACGGCAAGGCCGGTTTCGCCGACGGCATTCGAGCCGACGTCGATGGTAATGTCTGGGCCAGTGCGGGCTGGGTCGGCGACGGTTACGACGGCGTGCATATCTTCGCGCCCGACGGAGTTCGCATCGGTCAGATTCGGCTACCCGAGATTTGCAGCAACGTCTGCTTTGGCGGACCGAAACGCAATCGCCTGTTTATGACGGCGAGCCAATCGTTGTATGCCGTCTATGTTGAGACGCAAGGCGCGCATATTACCTAACTGCGGATTCGCTGTCGGAGAAACGAACCACAGAGCCGCCGAGGACATCGCGAGGAAGAGAGCGAATACCGAATACCCGCTACTCGGTCACACGCTGGGCGTCGATGATTTTATTGACGACTGCGCGGTTAATGAACCAGGGCGACCAGCGGAAGCCCGGTATTTGCCGGCTTCGCGTTGCTCGCCTAGGCTCTTTTGCTGCGCATACTTCAATAGTCTCGACGACGGCCGGTTGCTCGTGGCTGTGGAGGGTGACTTCGGCATTGGCGATCCGCTCGCGCTCGTGGAGTATTTCGGTCGCGGCATGATAGCGCGACTCGACCCCGGGCTGCGGAAAGATTCCGCCCAGGATGATCAGCGCGGCCAGTAAGAGCACAGCAAAGCGTTCACGAACGCCGATGGCTAGCGAGACGGTCGATTGGTGCCGTGTGCCGGTAAAGAGTCGGAAATAGACTTTAACAAAGGCAATGCTGTTGAGTGCCGCGGCGAGCAACACCGCGACGCATGTGTAGGGATACACCTCGACCACGCCGTCGATGAGCAACTCGGTGCCAACGAAACCGAGCGTACCGGGAAAGCCGATGCAGCCCAGCCCGGTAAGAAAAAAGCAGACAGCCAAGGCGGGTGTGTGATCGTAGAGACCCTGAAACTCATCGAGCATCAGCCGCCCTTTGCGAGCTTCCAAGGCGCGTAGGGTCAGGCCGAACCCGACAAGCGAGAGCCCGACCGACGACCAGACACACAGCGCGCCGGTCAAGCCGATGGCCGTGCCCATTTCGAGACCCACGAGCACCAGAGCCGAGTGGCTGAGGAACAAATAACAGAAGAACCTGCGCGCCCCGGACTGGACCAGCGCCATGCCCGCCGCGTAAACAGCCGTGATGAGCGAGAATATCCCCATGGCCTGCAAGACCCGATCGGGCGCGATGGGCAGCACCAGTCGAATGGCGGCATAGGCGCCGGTGATCGGCGTGGCGACGAGCAAAGCGGTTCCAAACGTGGCGTGCTCAAACAGGTGCGTTAGCCAACAATGCCACGGGGCAATGCCGCTGCGAATCAGTACGGCGAGCAGCAGCGGCATGATAGCCCACCAGGAGTGGACCTGCCCGGCTCCTTCACGTTCGACAAATGTCCAACCAACCAGCAGTGAGGCGACGAACAGGGCCATGTGAATGACATACACGCGCGTGGGTTGGCCACGTACGCGAAGTTCGATATACGGCGGCACGGTTTGTGCTATTAGCAGGGCGATGATCAACCAGGGTTCTTTGACACAGAATAAGGCGAGTGTCAACGTCTCGGAAAACAGCGTCCAGGAAAACGAGAAGCGGCGAACTTTGGTGCGCAATGTCGTAAGGATGGTCAGAAAATAAAACAACGCAACGGCGGGCAACAAGGGCGCGCTAAGCTGATCGATCACGAACAACTCGCGGCCGAAGAGCGCGGCGGTCCAGTGCCAAAGGTCTCCGGCCTGCGGCGCATGTAGCAGATTGAAGTCTTCCCAAGCGCCGAATAGCGTGATGAACGCCAGTCCCGAGTAGACGAGGCAATACTTGCGGGCCGCATGCGCGTCGGTCAGTCGCCCCACATGAACGGCGCCGATCAACGGCCAGAGCAAGGCCAATTCCAGCCAGGGAAAATGCAAGTCGGTCATACGAGGTCATCCCAGTTGGTTCGCGATTCAATCTCGCGTTTCGGCTTGCCGCTGAGCCACCGGGTCCAGCGCCGTTCGAGACCGTCGCACCAGCGAAACACCGCAAAAAACGGCGCAACGACGTAGTCATTCAGCCAAGCGTCGAGGAAGCCTCGTTCCAGAGCGAAGCGATATAACCAGAGGCGAACACGTTGCGAGCCAAGCGACATCACTGGCCGAGCATCTTGGGGCAAGCGATCGCCGATGGCGTTTTCCAAGATGCGATAGTCGTGCAGCAGGGTTGGCGCGCGAAGAAACTGGAGCGTCCGCAGGCAGCCGTGACCGAGGATGTGTACCAGCGCGAAGCGGTGGAACCCCAGGCCAATTTCGGCGACAATCAACCCTACCTGCGTCAACGAAGCGAACGAGAGGGAGCATTTGATGTCGGTTTGCACGCGCGCTGCCAGCGCCGCAAACAGCGCTGTCACGACCCCCAGTATGACCACCGTGGCGCTGAGCGCCGGCGACGCATTCAACAGCGGACTGACGCGCAACAGCAGGAACGCGCCGAGATGTACCGAGAGCGCACCGTAGAAGACGGCGCTCGAGGGCGTGGGGCCCTCCATGGCGCGCGGCAGCCAGCCGGAGAATGGGACTAAAGCCGATTTACCCGCCGCAGCCGCGAGTAACAGCATCCCCACCGAGAAAGATTCGCTCGGGGTGAGTAGCGTGACGCCGTCGGGCCACGAACCACTGCCTAGAAACTGATCGAAGTCCCCTTCGCCGCTCAGGTGGTGAAGCAACACGGCGGCCATGAGCAGTGCCGCGTCTGAGAAGCGGTACACCGACCACACACGCAGGCCGTTACGCACCGGAGCCGGTCGATCATGAAAAAAAGCGACCAGCAGCGCCGAAGACAAGCCGACCAGTTCCCAGCCAAAAAACAGCGACTCGATGGTCCCGGCCAGCGAGGTCACAATCATGCCCAGCAAAAACAACGCATAGAGCACGTAGAACCGGCTGAAGCCTTGCTCGCGGTGCATGTAACGCTTGGCGAACGCGCCGATCGTACCGCACAACAAATACGTCAGAATCACAAACGGCATCGACAGCCGATCGAAGACAAACTTGATGGAAAAGTGGTAGTTGGGTATATGCACCCACTCGGTCTTGCCGATCACCACGTGCCGATTGCCTGTGAGCAGCATGATCGCCAACATGGCCAACGAGGCGAATAGGCCGGAGATCACCACCACATAGACACACTGGCCGATGGTGCGTTCGCTCAGCGGCTTGCCAATCAGCGGTGGAATGCTGATCAACAGCAATAATCCAACCGGCGCGCCGACGACGAGCAGCCCCAGGCCTTCGATCCAACTCAAAATATCAAACCAGTCCACGTCAATCACCTGGAGTGTTAGGAAGGCGGCGGCAAATCGTTATTGACCACTTGCGCAAAACCCAGATGATCGCGCCAACCACGATACCACTCGATCGACGAGCTGACTTGTGGTAACTCATTAATCGTCGGTTCATAGGGATAAAATTCGTCGTTGCGGTAGACCAGCAACTGCGAGCTGTCAGGATCCAATAGCGCCAGTTGCACCCAACCGTTGCGAATGATGCGCGACACGACCGGGCTCCGATCCATGATCTTACGAATGCCAGCGGGCGTAGTTTCTATAATCATCAGCAACCGCATGGGCTCATGGATCTCGACCCCCTGCCAAGGCAGGCCGCTACGCAGATCGCTGGAGTGGCCGTCCATCACCCCTAATAGCGAGGTAACGTTGTGAGGCAGCTTCGTGCCGCATCCCCAGCCAATATTGTCGATATACGAGAAAAAGTATTGCAGGTTGATCCCTTCGCACACAGGCACCACGGCTCCGAGAATTCGAGCGAGGATCAGGTGCTCGTCCGTGTCTTGCGTCGGATTGTACGATTGCATGAACGCGCGGCGATCCATGTACAGACCGCGCAAGCGTTCGCGGCGGCCGACAAAGCACATCGCGTTCGAGGCATTGCCGAACTCGGGTCGAGTTTGCGCCAAGTCTTCGCTCCGACCGTCGACGTGCCGCCAAGCCTCGTCGCGTGTGAGATTGAGAGCCGCCGACTGAAAACGACGGCAGCGTTCATGCGCGTTGCGGCGACAGGTCTCTGCCAAGGTCGCGCGCGCCGCATCGAACGACGCATGGTGCGTCTTGGGTAGCTGATCCAGGTCGAAGTACGTCAACGTGTCATTACACGTGTTATGCAAGCCGCCGATGAAATACGTATCGCGCGGAACATCCAAGCCACGGTTGGCGAGGATCGCGCGGACTCGCGGATCGTTCAGCATCGCCGCAAGCGCACGGGCATTGGGCCCCCCCGCACCACCGCTGCACGCACCGCAATCGTAGGCCGACTTGTGCGGGTTGTTCAAACAAAACGACCCATGACCAAAAAAGAATACCAGCGGCGCGAAGCTCGATGTGAGGCCAATATCACGCAGCGCGCGCTCGCCAAGGTTGGCCATTTCGTCGACGGTGAACCCGATCTGATCTTTATCGGGGCCCGGCTGTTCAGCCGTACGCTCGAGTCGCAATCGTGTGACCGGCGGCGGAGCCACAAGCTGACCGACACTGCGACGAATGCGGGCCGTGAGTCGCGGAAACAATACTCGCGCCACCAACGGAATCGATGCCAGCACGCCCAACCCGGCGGTTAGCAACGCCCCGCGCGAGATGCTCCGACTGCCGATATGCAAGTGATGGGTCACAGTACCCAGCGTGCGCCGCGTGCGCGCCCGTCGCTGGTGCTCTTCTTCCAGCGAGAAGACGACTTCTTCAATCAACCAATGTTGCGGACGGACAACGATCGGACACAAGGTCGAGTAATAGGCGTCGGCGACCCCTTTGTAATAGATGGCGACGCCAAAAAAGCCGGCGGCGCTGAACGTCTCCGCGTCAGCAGCGGTTTCTTCGAGATGTCGACGAAACGATTCTTCACGTGTATCAATGCAAAATACGGCTTGAAAGCGCGGCGATTCGACCCGCTTGCGCGCTTCGCTGGTGTGAATCGAGATAGCGTCGAGCGCCTGCTCACGATAGCGACGCTCGAAAGCCTGGTGGTAAATGCGACGCCGCTCGAACGAGGCAAACGACTCAACCTCATCGACGAGTTCGCCCCATTGTTGACTCGACAACTGATAGAGCGCGGTGGGGCACCAACCCAAAATCTCGGCGAGCTGAAACACCATAAATGCCCGTTGCTCGCTGCTCACGTCGGGGCGCACGCCTAGCCGCGCCAAGGCAGCCTCGCGCAGCGTGCCCAGCGAGTCTTGATAACGCAACGCTTGGCGAGCCGTGTGCGCGAGCGCGAGTCGCTCGAGCACCAAACGCACGGCCAGAAACTCGACCAATGTGCCCGCCGGAGACGGTAGCGCGACCCGATCGCCTCGCACCTCGGTCTGCCACAGCAGGCCTGCCCAGCCACGCAGAGCCAACAGCGTAGCCGGTATGAAACTCGACCATTCTCCGCGACTAACTCCCAACAGATCGAGCGACTCGACGATCACTTCGAGCGGGCTGAACCCGGTCGCCTCGATCCGCCGCAGTTCATCACTCAGCGAACGCATCCAAGCTTCGACCGGTCCACAAGGTTGCCGATACAACTGCATGAACGCTTTGAAAAAGCCCTCTTCGCGATTGGGCAACGGCCAGGGAGCGAACCCCTGATCGACAAACGCGGCGCAAAATTTAATCAACACCTCGTGGACCAGCGCGTCGCTGTCGTGCCCTGTCGCGTCGTGTAGAATATCTCGATGTCGAATGATCGAGGGCCAATGCGGCGCGGTACCGCCGACGCATTCCACCCCTTGTCGACAGACACGCCATAATAGTTGCAATGTGACCTTTTCCCAGGTCGACTCGGTCCAACTCTCGATCGTGTCTTCGCCGAAGTGTTCAAGCTGATCGGCGATCAGGTGTCGCGGGCTGGATTTTTCGCCACTGGACTTGCTGCCGTTGCGGATATCACGCATCACCCAGTGGCGCGTCTCTTTGACGATCTGCTCGCGTACGCCGGCCGATGCCTCGGCGCGAAGTCGCGTGAGCGCATCGGTCTCGGCCACAAACCAACGCAACTCCTGCGCCGCGCCAAAGTGCAGCGGGTATTGCAACATCGCCAACCGCAGTTCCAGCCGCGTCGTCAGCGACGCGATCGAATCAGCGCCTCGCGCGCCCAAATCGTCATGCAACACGTCGATCAAATCGTAGCGCAGAATCCGCCCGTGCTCGAGCCGCTCGCGATATTGGTTTTCTGTCAAATATGGCTGACAACCAAACAGACGCGAGCCGGTCCGCACCCCTTCGTCAAACGGCAGGTCTTCGAGCGCTTGAAGCGTATTAAGAAATACGAACGCCGTGATCGGACCTTGAGCGGGCAGCAACTCCGCTGCCTGGTGGATGATCGTCAGCAACTCGTCGGTGCGCGAGCCGCCCTGCCCTGGCATTTTGCCGGCTTCGTCCGATGCCGTCGTTACGCTGCTGGACACAAGGGCACCTTTGTTGAGACCGAGTTACAAGTCACAGCCCATTTCTCCGACAACGTCGTCCGAGGGGTGCCCCCGAGGCTGCGAATTAGCCCCATCGAGCGTCGCAACGCCAGGAAAAGCCAGATGTTCGTGGGTCGCTCTGGGCCATTTTTTACGCAGACTTCAATTAGCATCGGTTCGCCAACCACCCTTACCCCAGTTGCGAGCTGAACAACGATGGCTGCATCGGGGCAAGTAACCCCCTGTGACGAACAAGACTGCTTGGGGAATAAATACTGCATCGGGACCGATTGAGTGGTTCGTGCTTGGCAGAATGCGAAAATGTCCGGCGACATTAGCGAAGCTACCGGTTATGCACCCTAGCAACTATCATCCGTGAGGGGCGAGAAATAGTCGACGACGGATGCGTTACAACTTGGTAAGATTTTCTACTCAATCAGGAATTGATAGGTGCTTCAGTAATTCCAATCGTCACTATGCCTCACCCTGATACAGCAAACCGCCCAGCTATCCGTACGACACGATCTTACAGCTCAGCACGACATCCGTACGAAAGTTCGTTACCCATGAATGGTTCAATACATCGGTGGTTCTTCTTGGTTGGGGGCCTTTCGAGTCTCCTCTTCGCCTCGATCGTTGCCGCCGATGATTGGCCGCAGTGGCGTGGCCCGTTGCGAGACGGTGTCTGGCGCGAGGACCGAATCATCGAGCGCTTTAAAACCCCCGAGGTGCCCATCCTCTGGCGCGCGGAAATCGGCGCTGGCTACTCAGGCCCCACCATTGCCAACGGCCGGGTTTATGTGACCGATCGGCTGGATGAGCCCGAGCAGATCGAGCGGACGCTCTGCTTCGACGCCGCGTCGGGCAAATTGCTCTGGAAGCACCAATACGCCTGCCTCTACACGATCGGTTACAAGGCGGGACCGCGCGCCTGTGTGACGGTGCAAGAAGGACGCGCCTACGCGCTGGGAGCGATGGGACACTTTTTCTGCTATCGGGCCGACTCGGGCGAGCCACTCTGGCAACACGATCTCGCCAAACAGTACCGAATTCGCATGCCCATCTGGGGCATCGCCGCCGCTCCGCTCATCGAGAAAGATACGGTCATCTTACAGGTCGGAGGCGAGAACGCCTGCCTCGTGGCCTTCGACAAACTCACCGGAGTGGAACGCTGGCGCGCCCTCGACGACCGCGCCTCCTACGCCGCGCCCATCATTATCGAACAAGCAGGCCAGCGAGTGCTCGTGTGTCTGACGGGCGATAATGTCGTCGGCCTCGAACCTACCACGGGAAAGCTGCACTGGTCGCAACCGTTCCGACCGCGCAACATGCCCATCGGCATCTCGACCCCGATTGTCGAAGGTGACCGGCTGTTCGTGACCAGTTTCTACGATGGTGGCTTGATGTTGCGACTCGATCAGAAACAACCACATGCCCACGAGGTCTGGCGGCGCGTGGGCAAGAGCGAGCGCGACACCGACAGCCTGCAATCGATCATGAGCACCCCCGTCTTCAAGGGCAACTACCTCTACGGCGCCGACAGCTACGGTGAGCTACGCTGCTTGCTAGCCGACACGGGAGACCGCGTCTGGGAAGACACGACAGCCGTTCCCAAGGCTCGTTGGGCCAACATCCATTTCGTCCGCCACGGCGACGAGTATTGGCTGTTCAACGAACGCGGCGAGCTCATCATCGCCGACCTCTCACCGGCCGGGTTCAGCGAGCGCAGCCGGGCCAAGCTGATCGCCCCCACGCTTCCGCAACTCAACCAGCGCGGCGGGGTTTGCTGGTCGCATCCGGCTTTTGCCCTACGGCGAGTTTTTGCCCGTAACGATCATGAGTTGGTCTGCGGCGATTTGGAGCAAAAATAGTCATTCGACCTCGTGTGCTTAATGGAGGTGGTTCGATGTTGCGTGCGCGACGGCGATTTTTGCAGCAGGCCATCGGAGCGGGCGGGCTGTTGACGGCGGGGGCCTATGTCTGGCGAGCGAGCCCCTTGCAGATCGTACGACGCACGGCCGCGGCACTCGGCTCACAGGTCGAGATCATGGTCCTTGATGACGATACGACGCACGCCGAACTCGCCATCAACGCCGCGTTCGCAGCCATCGACGAGGTCGAGTCGGTGATGAGCCTGTATCGCCCAACGAGTCTGTTGTGCGAGCTCAACCGCACTGGCCAACTCGACGCGCCGCACCCTTGGTTGCGCGAGGTGCTTGAGCACGCGCTCGCATTGAGCATCGCGTCGCGCGGCGCCTTCGACGTGACCGTGCAACCCTTGTGGCAATGTTGGGCCACGGCCCAGCGACAAGGGCGCACACCCACGTCGATAGAACTCGACGCCGCGCGCCGGCTCGTCGACTATCGACAGCTCGTTGTCTCGCCGCAGGGTATCCGCCTCGCGCGGCCCAACATGCAGCTCACGCTTAACGGCATTGCCCAAGGATTCGCAGCCGATCGGGCCGTGGCCGCGCTCGGCGAGCATGGCATTCGCCACGCGCTGGTCAACACGGGCGAGCATCGCCCGCTGGGGACCAAGAGCGACAGCGCGGCGTGGTCAATCGGCATCCAACACCCACGTGAACTCGACGCCTACGTCGCGATCGCCGAGTTGAACGACCGCGCCCTGGCCACATCCGGCGATTATGCCTCGCATTTTTCTGCCGACCGACAGCATCACCATATTGTCGACCCTCACAGCGGGTACTCGCCGAGCGAGTTGTCGAGCGTCTCCGTTCTTGCTCCGACAGCCTTACAGGCCGACGCACTCAGCACGGCGTTGTTTGTCTTGAGTGTCGACGCCGGCGCGAAGCTGATCGCCTCGCAACCGCAGATCGACGCCCTGTGGGTGCTCAAGGACGGCCGGTCGCTGAGCACACGAGGCTTCAACCAGGAGGTGGCATCATGATGCACCGCACTCTGCTGGCTTGGCTGCTCTTGGTCACGTGTGCGCTCGCCGAGGACACGATCGAGTTGCTGAGCGGCGGCAAATTGACTGGCCAGATTGTCGAGCGGACCGACAAGGAAGTCACCTTCCGCTCGCAACTGAACGGACAAGCGATCACACGCAAGTTTCCCACCGCGCGGATCCATGCCCTGACCGTGAGCGGCAAGCGCGAGGAGCTCACCCCCCTCGCAGGCAATTCCGTTGCTAAACCGACACCGTCCGCACCGGTGAAAAGTGAATCCACGCTCAATACGCGCACCGAACAACAGGTGCTCGCGCTGATGACTCAATCCGGTCAGACGCCGCCGCCGTGGTTCAACGACACGCCACTGAACTATCCAGCATCGCTCGATTTGTCGTATCCCGATCGACCGTCGGGGGGCTGGAACAACCAGACCAACGTCGGCGCGTACCTGTGGGACATCATCAATCCGAACCCGAGTCGCTGGCCGAGCGGCATGAAATTGCTCACGCACCTACTGCAGGTCAATCAAGGTAAGCCAGCAACGGTCGAGAAGATTCAACTGCAAATGGCGCGGATGTATTTTTCGCACCTGCAAGATTACGCCCGCGCCGCGTTTTGGTTTCGGACGGCGGGAGCCGAGAACACGGACGAGTTTGGCGAATCGAGCGTGTTGCTCGCCGAGTGCTATTACCATCTGGGGAACCGTGACATGGCGGCCGCGCTGTTGCGCCGCGTCTCGGATCGCAATAGCACGGTCAAGGCCTGGGGCACGCTTGGCGACGTCGATCAGGCCATTGCCATTGCCGAGCGATTGTTAGTCGACGACCTTGACGACCACACGCTGCTATACGCCGGCGACGCCTGCCGGATTGCAGGCCGCTTACCGGAGGCGATCGCGTATTACGAACGAGTCCTCAAACTGCCACAGGATGACAAAAACAAGCGAAGAATGCGCAACCGAGTCCGGGCTCAAGAAAACATCGATGCCATCAAGCTCTTCGAGTTGGCGGACATCAATAAGGTCCCCGACGGCACGTACTCGGCCCAGAGCCTAGGCTACGAAGGGCAAGTGGGCGTCGAAGTGAGTGTGCGCAGCCACAAGCTCATCGATGTGCGTGTGGTTAAGCATAACGAGAAACAGTTTTACTCTTCGATCGTCGACACGCCCCGCCGCATCATTGCCAAACAAAGCGTGAAGGGAATCGACTCGACGAGCAACGCCACGATCACGTCCGAAGCGATCATCAATGCCACGGCCAAAGCGTTGGGCACGGCGGCCAAGTAAGCCTGAAATGAGTTGGTTCTGAGCTTGAATAATCCTCGGCGCAGAGATGCCCCGCGATGGTCCGTCTCGACTGGTTTCTACCGTTCTTGAAAAAGCCTAAAAAGGGCCAGCAGCCTGCGCCCGACGGTTGGCTCATGCGACTCGCGCGGCGCACGTTGCCGGCTAGTTGGTTGTCTGATCCACTCACGGGTCGGCCTGGGGCGATTCGCAAGCTGTACAAAAAAGTTGGGCCCACTTGGCTCTCGTCGCCGATGCGTCGAGCGGTGCAGAGCGTCTGCTTTGTGTTGTTCTTCTGGCTGTTTTGCTATGTGTGCTGGCCCTACACGGCCAAGCCTGCTCAGGTGTGGCCCAACTGGACACCGAGCGAGTTCGACGCCACGACCGGTCGTGCCACGCTGCTGCGCGAGACTCCGCTCGACGCTCCGCTCACCAAGGGGACAACCGTCTATGTCGCCGACACGGGTGCGACTGAGGGGAGCCTCGCGCGTCGCGGCTTGGCTTTTACGATTGTGCAGGGAGGCACGGCGCAATTGATCGCCGAGCCGCGCGAGCCACTCACGCCCGAGTTGCTTGAAGAGTTGTCGTTGTCACTCTCACCGTGGACGCTAAGCGAGCACCCTGGCGGCGCGTGGCCCTCACACTACACGGACGAACTCGTCCGCAAAGAGCCGTTCCCGGCCGAGACGTTCTTGATTCTCGACCCACTGGTGAGTCTCTCGACCGCGCTGGCGGCGCGCAGTTGGGTCTGGTCGTTGACCTGGGCAGCGGTCATTCTCGCCGTTTGTATTTTCATTCCGCGCGGTTTCTGTGGCTACTTGTGTCCACTCGGCTCGTTGATCGATCTGTTTGATTGGAGCGTCGGGAGGCATGTAACTCGCTTTCGAGTCACAGGCTCCGGCTTCTGGGTGCATTTGAAGTACTACCTTCTCCTCGGCACGCTGGTGGCCTCGCTGGGAGGCGTGCTCCTTTCGGGCTTTGTAGCCGCGATTCCGGTCATCACGCGCGGCATGCTCATGTTGCTCGGCCCACTGCAAACCGGTTTGCAACGTGGCGCTCATCTGGTGCCTCCCGTCACGGCTGGTCATTGGTTGTCGCTCGGGCTATTCGCCGCCGTACTGCTTTTAGGCCTGCTCCAGCCACGGTTCTGGTGCAAGTATGTATGTCCCAGCGGAGCTGTGTTTTCGCTGGGCAATCTCTTCCGGCTCAGCGAACGGAAAGTGGAAGACACCTGCATCAACTGCAATAAGTGCGTCGAGATTTGTCCGTTCGACGCGATCAAGGCGGACTTTACGACCCGGACGACCGATTGCACCTTGTGCCAGACGTGTGGCGGCGTGTGTCCCACACACGCGATCAAGTTTGTCGATCGCTTTGACTTTGTGAGTATGAAGCTCGCCAACGATCCACCGACACACGAGTCCACCTGGGGACGTCGCGGTTTTCTGGCCACATCGATCGGAGTGCTCGGCGGCGCAGCAGGAGGCGCGGCCGCCGCGCTCGGCATTCACGCCACAGGCGCCAACCTTGCCGAGGCCGACGAGCCGCGCCCCGTCCGTCCGCCGGGGAGCGTGAGCGAGCGTGAGTTCTTGCAGCTCTGCATCCGCTGCGGTGAGTGCTTCAAGGCGTGCCCCAACGACGTGCTGCAACCGCAGTCATTTCAGAAAGGCTGGGAAGGACTGTGGACCCCGCGCGTCATGGCCGACTGGGCCGGCTGCGAGTCGAGTTGCAATGCCTGCGGACAGGTCTGTCCCACCGGCGCGATTCGCCCCTTGCTGTTAGAAGAGAAGCGGCACTTCCGCATGGGACTCGCCATCGTCAACAAGCAGACCTGTCTGCCGTACGCCGGGCGCGAAGCGTGTCAGCTCTGTGTCGACGAGTGCATCGCGGCTGGGTACCACGCGATCGAATTCACCCGGGTCGGGACCGAGTTGGACAAGAAGGGCAACCCGATCGAGGACAGTGGATTCGCTGCGCCGGTCGTGCTGACCGATCGTTGTGTCGGCTGCGGACTGTGTCAGACACGATGTTACGGGATCAACGTCGCCGAGAAGCAATTGCTTGACGTCTCAGCAATCATCATCGAGGCCGGCGCGGGCAAAGAGGATCGCTGAGACGAGACCGGCGAGCGACCTTTATCCAGTTCGGCGAAAAATCGAGCGGGGCCACGACGACTCGATACGTGCGCTGCTCAACAGCGTTCAGGTCTCTACCGCAAACGCACCTTCTCCGTGCGGTCGATCTGCACGATCACGCCGTCTTGCACCACGATCGTCACGACGCCATATCGCAAATCGGCGAGCGCAGCGCGGATGCGCGCGAGCGACTCGTCGGTCACTTCGACTGTGCGGGGCGAGTTAGGATCATGTTTTTCTGGCTTATGAGGTGTCATCGCCTGGGCTCGCAAACGTCTTAAATACTGTATTCTGGCAAAAAAGCGCGAATCCGACGGGGCACAACGAAGACGCGCTGACCGGCATGCAATTGCAATTCAGCACACCGCTCAGCCGTGACCTCGACGCAGACCGGCATGCCATACTCGGTGGATACGGTGAACACCTTGGCCATCGATCCCGAGGGGTTGATCCGCTGCACCTCGACTGGCAAGCTATTGGCGCTCAAGGCGGTGCTTTCAATGTCCAACTCATGGGGGCGGATGTAAAACGTTGTCTCGCGCGATTCCTGATCCTGATACTCCGGATAAGCGACTTCGAGCTTGCCGAGCCAAGCTTTCCCCGACTGCACGCGACCGCTAAAGATGTTGACGTGTCCCAGAAAATCCATCACGAACGGATTGGCCGGATGGTCGAACACATCGCGAGGCGTCCCTTCTTGCTCGATCTTGCCTTGGTTCATCACGACGACCTGATCGGCTACCTCGAAAGCTTCTTCTTGGTCGTGAGTCACAAACACGCTGGTCATGCCGATCTCGTCATGCAGCCGACGAAGCCATTGCCGCAGTTCTTGTCGCACCTTGGCATCGAGCGCCCCGAAGGGTTCGTCGAGCAACAGCACCTTGGGTTGAATGGCCAGCGCGCGAGCGAGCGCGACGCGTTGTCTTTGGCCGCCGCTGAGTTGTCCCGGATAGCGGCGTTCCATGCCCGTGAGTCGCACGAGATGTAATAGCTCTTCGACTCGGCGAGTGATATCGGCATGCGCTCGCTTGCGGACGCGCATGCCGAACGCGATATTCTCGAAGACGGTCATATGCCGAAACAGGGCATAGTGTTGGAATACGAAGCCCACATTGCGGTCGCGAGCGGAGCGCTCGGTCACATCTTCCTCTTGGTACAGCACATGGCCGGAGTCAGGCGATTCGAGCCCGGCGATGATCCGCAGCAACGTGGTCTTGCCTGACCCGGAAGGACCGAGCAGGGCAATCAGCGAACCGCCGGCAATATTCAGACTGACGTTATCGAGTGCGCGGAACTTGCCGAACTGCTTGACGATATTTTGTACGGCGATGCTCATGCTTCACCTCCGACGGTTTTGAGTTGGGCCGCTTCAGCCAAGTCGCGGCGTGTCTTTCGTTCGAGCCCCACTTTGATAACCAGCGTCACCAGGGCGAGCATGGTCAACACCGAGGCGACGGCAAACGAGCCTGGGTTGTTGTATTCCTGAAACAGCTTTTCGACCCGCAAGGGCATGGTGTCGGTGCGGCCGGCAATGTGGCCGCTGACGACATAGACGGCACCGAACTCTCCCATCGCGCGGGCATTGCAGAGGATTACGCCATAGAGCAAGCCCCAGCGAATGTTTGGCAGCGTCACATACCAGAACATCTGCCAGGTATTGGCGCCCAAGCTAATCGCCGCGACCTCCTCTTCGTCGCCAATCGCCTCCATGACGGGGAGCAATTCACGCGCGACGAAGGGTAACGTCACAAAGGTGGTGGCCAGAATAAGCCCCGGCAGAGCGAAGACGATTTTCACGTCATGCTCCCTCAGCCACGGGCCCAAGTAACCTTGCAGCCCGAAAATAAGCAGCAACATCAATCCGGCCACGACGGGCGAAACCGAGAACGGCAAGTCGATCAACGCCGTCAGCAATGTGCGCCCGGGGAAACGAAAGCGGGCAATCGCCCAGGCGGCCGCCACGCCAAACACGACATTGAGCGCCACCGAAATCGGCGCCACGATCAGCGTCAGGAGCATCGCGTGGCGCGTGTCAGCATCACCGAATAAGTTATGAAAGTACGTGCTCACTCCGGCGCGAAATGCCTGATAGAACACATGCGCGATGGGCACCACGATCAGCACGCCGATCACCAATATGGCCAATAGCGTGAGCGACCAGCGAACCCAAGCCGGGTCGTTGCGCGAACGCGAAATGCGCGTGTGTGCAGCTGTGAGGTTCGATTCAGATGGCATGGCGTTTGTTCCAGCGTTCGAGCAGGTTGATGAGCACGAGCATCGTGAACGACAACCCGAGCAACACCACGGCAATCGCAGTCGCTTCGCGATAAGCAAACTCTTCGAGCCGCGAGACAATGAGCACCGGCGCGATTTCGGTTTTGAAGGGCATATTGCCGGAGACAAACACGACCGAGCCATACTCGCCGAGTGCGCGGGCGAATGAGAGTGCGAATCCGGTGATCGCCGCGGGCATGACCTGCGGCAAAATCACCTTGATAAACGTTTGCCAGCGGCTGGCGCCGAGCAGATAAGCCGCTTCTTCCGCGTCGCTTTCGAGCGTTTCGAGCACCGGTTGCAGGGCCCGAACGACGAACGGCAAGCCAATAAACGTCAGCACGAGCACCACGGCCAATCGCGAGTAAGCCGCTTGAATGCCCAGCGGTATCAGAAACTGACCGAGCCAACCTTGCTTCACGTACAAGCTCGAATAGACGAGCCCTGCGACGGCCGTGGGCAAGGCAAAAGGGAGATCAATCAACGAGTCGAACAGGTGCTTCAGCGGAAACTCGTAGCGAACAAGCACCCAGGCCACGATGAACCCGAGCACCGTGCTGGCGATGGCCGAGACAAGTGAGGCACCGAACGTGAACTCGTACGCCGCGCGTACCCGGTCGGTCCAGACCGCCGCCAGAAACTGACGCGGCGACAGGGATAACGCCTTCACGATGCACGCGATCAGAGGAATAAACACGAGCAGCGTCATGTAGCCGAGCGTGAAGCTCAAGCTGAGACGAAACCCGGGTAAGACACGACGC
>CAYLYE010000049.1:0-30974 GCA_964387325.1 uncultured Planctomycetaceae bacterium | reverse complement strand
ATAGTGCTCCATACCGCAACAGTCTAGCAAACCAAAGCTAAAACCTGAAGGATTCACCTGAAGGCGAGGGTTTTAGACCCATCGCAGAGACAATAAGCTGGATTTGCCGAGGGAAATACTGGGAGTGCATACATTTTGGCACCCCGGAAGACGTGGGTTTTCCGTACTAACTTACCTTACGGGCCGCAGGCTCGGCCGGAGCAAGCGACTGGGTCGGTGAGTGTGCCGTGGCTCAACCGCGTGATGTTGCGTTGGGACAACGGAGAGCGCGCGAAATGTTCTCGTGAGAGCGCCGGTTGTTAACCCGAACCCTCGATTTCGTGAAGCGGTTACGAGCGGCTGATTGGCCACCGAACCGGACTCGAACTCAACAACTCTTGTGACGACAACCTTTTACGCCGTGAGAAAAACAGAGAATGTTCACGAAAAGGGTTCGGCACGGGGAGGGGCATTGATCTTGAGTTGGTACGTCCCCACCAACTTGCGGCACTGGTCGGCCAGTTGCATCGGCAGAAATCATTGCTATGCTGTGATTGTTCTGATCTATTCACTGTAATCATCCTGCCTACCATCGTGGCCACATCGTTCAAAACGGAATCACAAACGTGCGTTGAGTTATGGTCCCGCATTTTGGATCGTGCCGAAGAGTTGCGTTTATGCGCCGGCGATCGACTTCCTAGCGTACGCGAACTCGCCGACCGCTTAGGTGCCAACCCGAACTTGGTGCGCAGCGCGATCTTGGCGGCGGAATCGCGCGGCGCCGTACGTGTCGTGCCGCGCGTCGGCGTTTATCTTGAGACGGCTCCAGCCAACGCCCGCTTTACCGTTAACCAATCGATCGCAGGCGTGGAGTCGACGATGCGTGCGGCCGTGAGCCGCGGGCCGATCAACGTGCTTCACGTAATGGAAGCGCGTCGATCGATCGAAGTGGAGTTGGTCGGACTTGCCGCCGAGCGCAGGCGCGTGGATGCGCTGCTTCCGGCGCGACAATTGTTGGACGCCATGTTGCAGATGCCTCCGGAGACGTCGCGACAAGAGTACATCGTGCTCGATTATCGATTTCACTCGGAGCTTGCTCGCCAGGCCGGAAATGACGTGCTGGCGGCAATGCAAAAAACCCTGACGGACCTGTTGGCGAGTCATTTTATCGACGTGCCCGGCAGCCCCGACCGGCGTAGCGATTCGGAGCGGTTGCATATCGCCGTCTATTCGGCCATTGTCGACGGCGACCCCGCCAAGGCACGCAGTGCGATGTACGAACACTTGAGCAACGTCTACGACTATCTTCTGAACTTCGTCCAGCGTCCGCCCGAAAAGCGTTCGCCAAAAAAATAGCCTTGCTGAGAATGTGAGATTCCCGCCGAAACTCCGCTTGATTTCCCACCCGCCTTTCCCGCCTTCATTCCCTTCTCGGATCGGAGAGACCCATGACTTGCATTTCTGCGCGTTGTTTGGCAGCCACTTGGTTGGCCGTCGTAATGATCGGCGCGACGATGATTGCGAACGCCGATGCAGCCCAATTCGTGCTCGTCGAATCGAAGGGCGAGCCGGTGCCGATCGTCGTCTTTGCCGATGCGCCTCCGCGAACGCGGGCCGTCGCCGTCGAGTTGGCCGACTACGTCGAGAAAATCTGCGGCCGACGCCCCAATGTCATCGACGGTGAACCGCAGCCGCTGCCCGAACGAGCCGTGTGGGTGGGCGTTCAACCGGTCGTGAAGTCGTTGTTTCCGAATGTCGACTTCGAGTTTCGGCATCCCGAGGAAACCCTGATCGTCGTCAACGATAAACACGTGGTCATCGCAGGCCGCGACCGCTGGGATCCGGAACAGAGCACCGCTGAAGTGAAGAGGGGAACGGTAACCGGCAAACAACGCGAGTACGGCACCGTCAACGCCGTGTACTCGTTTCTCCAAGATCAGTTGGGCGTGCGTTGGTTCTGGCCCGGCGAGTTGGGCGAGGACTTTCTCCGCAGCGATCGAATTGCGATAGCTCCGATCGAACGTCGATATCACCCTCAAATTCGTGCGAGGGCCGGCGCGTTTCATTATTCCAGCCTCGGCGCAAAGGGTTACGGGCGATCGCACGATTGGACGCTCCACCAACGCTTGCAGCTTGACTCGCTCAATATGGGCGGCGGTGGCGCTTTCGGGGATTGGTGGGAGCGTTACCACGAGAAGCATCCCGATCTCTTTGCGCTTCAGCCCGACGGTTCGCGCAGCAGTTTTCCCAATCCGCACAACGTCAAACTTTGTATGTCGAACCCGAAGGTGTGGGATTTGTGGTTACAAGACGTAGATGCCGCGCTGTCCAGAAATCCTAACTTGGAGCTGTTCAACGCCTCGCCGAACGACGGTTGGGCCAGTGGCCACTGCGTATGCGAACACTGCCGAGCCTGGGACCATCCCGACGGCGAACCTCGCTCATTCAACTGGAGTGATCGCAATGAGACTCGCCCGGCGCTCAGCGATCGCGATGTTACGTTTGCCAACAAGCTCGGCGAGTTGCTGAAACAAAAGTATCCGGACAAGAACTATCGGGTCTTGATGATGAGCTACGGCCACTCGCGTCCCGTGCCGGTCAAGGCTCGTCCTGCCGATAACGTCGTGATGTCGATCGTCGCCAATTTCTTCGGACGTGCAGGGCTGGTCGATCGCGGCTCGACGCGCGGCGACTCGTTTCGGAAACAATTCGAAGGCTGGGCCAAGGTTGTGCCCTCGATGATGTGGCGGCCGAACACCGGTAGCCCGGCAGGCTGGCAACAAGGATTGCCCGACCTCTCGGTGCAACAGACGATTCGCGACTTGAAGGATGTCGCGGCCGCGCGTTGCGAAGGGATTTTCATCGATTCCGTATGGGAGCATTGGGCCACGCACGGGCCGCAGTATTACGTGATGGCGCAGATCGTGTGGAATCCGCAGGTCGACGCCCAGGCCGTGCTGGACGACTACTACCGGCGAGCCTTTGGGCCCGCCGCAGCATCGGTCCGCGAATACTACGAAACTTTGGAAAAGGAGCGGATGAAGTTCACCGCCGTCGACGGCGAGACGGGCGTCTTCAGCTTGCCGAAGCTATATACCCCCGAACTGCTGCGCGACTCACAAGCCAGGCTCGATCGTGCCGCCGCCGTGCCGCCCGATTCACTCTATGCCCGACGCGTGGCGTTCGTGCGTGCGGGATACGACTACACTCGCCTGACGCTCGACAACATCACGCTCATGTCCAGCTACTGGAAAACGAAGGATGCCGCCGTCGCCGCGAAAGTGAAGGAGAACTGGTCGGCAATCCAGCAACTCATCGCCGCCCATCCGCCCGCGCTCAACGCCGGGCCCTTACGTCCGCTGACGACGCGTATGGCAGGGCTGCACCCGGATTCGCCGGCCAAGAAAATCAAACCGGCCCGCGCGATCGAGCTCGATCTCAAATGAACTCGCGCAGTAGTCGACATGGCAAGCAACTTGGAATAGGCGTCTCGAAAACCGTTTCATGTTCGTTTTTTGTAAGCCACGGGAGTTACCACAAATGTTGGTAGTGTTGAAACATTCGATAGCGACGTGCCGGTTCGCAGCGTTATGCGTCTGCATGCTATGGCCGACCCTCACGGTTTCCGCGGCCGAGCTCCCTAATATCGTTTTGATTCTTGCAGACGATCTCGGTTGGCAGGAGCCGGGCTTTGCCGGTTCCGATTTCAATGAGACGCCGAATTTGGATCGGCTCGCGAAGCAAGGCATGGTCTTTACCCAAGCGTACGCCGCGGCCGGTAACTGTGCGCCGAGTCGCGCCTGTTTGCTCTCCGGTCAATACACGCCCCGACATGGCGTCTACGCCGTGGGAAGCACTCGACGCGGGCCGACGGACCTAATGCGCCTAGTTCCGGTCAAAAACAGCAGCGGGTTGGACGCGACCGAATTTACGCTGCCAAAGGCGATGAAGTCGGCCGGTTATGTCACCGGCATGTTTGGCAAGTGGCATCTCGATGGGCCGCAAGGAAGTCGTCCGGAAGATCACTTCGACGTCGTACAGCATTCGGCTCACTCGTGGCGCGACAATTTGAGCGACGATCCCAAGGGTGCGTTTTCGATCGCAGCAGCGGCTTGCGAATTCATAGAGCAGCACAAAGGGCGACCGTTTTTTGCGTATTTGCCGCACTACGCCATCCACTCGCCGCTGCAGTCGCGGGGCGAGGTTCTCGCAAAATTCAAGAAGAAACAACCCGGACGACTTCACCGCGACGCGGCCAACGCGGCCTGTCTCGCAGAACTCGACGAGGCCGTCGGCCGTGTCATGCAAAAGCTGACCGAATTGGGCCTGGAAAAGAACACGCTGGTACTCTTTACCTCGGACAACGGCGGAACCGTCGAATCTCAGGAACCGTTGCGGGGCAAGAAAGGGTGTTATTACGAAGGCGGGATTCGCGAGCCGATGGTCGTACGCTGGCCCGCCGTCGTCAAGCCGGGTACTGCTTGCGACGTTCCGGTCATCAACGTTGACTTTTACACGACTTTCGCGGCGCTCGCCGGTGCACAACTTCCAGCAGATCGACCGCTCGACGGTACCAATTTGCTCCCGCTCTTCGAGGGACACAAAGCGGTGGAGCGCAAAGCGATTTATTGGCACTTCCCCGGATATTTACAAGGGCCGGTGCCGCGCGGACGTGACCCCAAGTTTCGCACACGACCTGTGAGTGTGATCCGTAAAGGAGATTGGAAGCTCCACCTTTTTCACGAGGAATGGCTGCTCGACGGCGGACGCGAGAAGTTGGCAAGCAATCATGCCGTCGAACTTTACAACATCGCAAAAGACCCAGGCGAGAAATCCGATCTCGCCTTGCAGGAGCTGACCCGTCGCGATGAGTTGCTCGATGATTTGACAGCCTGGTTGACGCGTTTACCCGCACCGCTTCCCATGAAGAATCCGGAGTTTGAACCATGAAGCTTCACCGCATCCGCATCGTGATCGCTTTGGTACTCGGGGCGTACTTGAACTTCGGGGCACCAAATCTCGCTGAAGCTGCCGAACTCGACCGCGACTTGGCGCTGCAACCGGCGACGATACTCGCCAATCCGTGGAAGAATCATGTTCCGCCGACTACGCGACAAGGTGTGCCGGGGATCGAACGCACAGCCAAAGGACGACTTTGGGTCATTTATGGGCGCGACGTAGAGAGCCCGCGGAACTATCAGGTGTTGAAGTTCAGCGACGACGACGGGAGATCGTGGTCGGGCATTCGGTTGATGATCATGCCGCAAAATGGCGTGCGAGCCATGTCGCCTGCGATCTGGATCGATCCACAAGGCAAGCTGTGGGTCTTCTGGGGACAGAGCTTCGGATTGCAAGACGACCGTTACGGCATTTTTGCAATCTCGACTGACGAACCCGACGCAGAGACCCCGCGTTGGTCTGCGCCGCGTCGACTCGGGGATGGCATCATGCTCAACAAGCCGACGGTTCTCTCCAACGGCGACTGGCTGCTAACCTCTTCGATCTGGAAAGCCGACGACAGTATCCGCGTTTATGCCTCGACCGACCAAGGAAAGACGTTTGCACTACGCGGGACGGCGAATATTCCCGATCCGAAAATGCGCGGCCCCGACGAGCCGATGATCGTCGAGCGCAAGGATGGTTCGCTCTGGATGATGGTCCGCGTCCAGGGCCTCGGGCAAACCGTCTCGCACGATCGCGGCAAGACGTGGACGCCGGTCGAGAAGTTAGCGATTAGGCATCCGACGAGTCGGTTCTTCGTGCGACGTCTCAACTCAGGAGCATTGCTCTTGGTAAAACACGGCGGTCTTGACGAGAAAGTAGGCCGCGGAAACCTGATGGCTTTCGTTTCCGACAATGACGGTAAAACTTGGTCAGGCGGCTTGATGCTCGACGAGCGTGAACACATTACCTATCCCGACGGTGTTCAAGCAGCGGACGGAAGGATTTACGTCGTCTACGATCGCGAGCGCACGCCGGAGGGAATCATTCAAATGGCCGTCTTCAGTGAAGACGACGTGCGCGCCGGCAAACCGGCGAGCGACGTCGTTCAATTGAAGCAAGAGATCGATCGCCTGCCCGCTCCGTAGTCCGAGGTTGCGTAACTCGCGAACTTCCGCCGTCCGGTCGCCCTGCCTGAAGTTGATGCGTCGCGGAATTGTGTGGCCACGTGCAACGAGCGACGCCCGGGACGGAAAGCGTTCCGTAACAATCGAAATCACTGCGAGAGCAGGATTGCCTCAAGAAACTTTACGGAGTCCTGGTATTTCACCGATTTAATGATCGCTCCTTTTCCAACGAGCAAGTGGCACTCCATTCCGACGGAATCTGCCTTCTCCTTGAGCTTCACACCGAAGACCGGATGGTGGATGCCGTGACTCGCGTGGCGGGAGGGGACGGTCAGGTCGGAATCGCACGTCATGAAGAGCGGCGGGTCGTCGCGGCTTACATGATTATAAGGCGAGAACTCGGCATAAAGTTCGCGATGTTGAGCGTAGTTCTTGAGAGCATCTTCCATCGTACGTTCGCCCACGGCCGCGGCGATCATTCGGTGTTGCAGCACGTTCGGACCGAGCCAGGGCTCGATCTGCTTTGGATCAATCGACGTTTGACCGCGAAACACGGCAGCACCGGCCACACGAGTCGACTCACGCAAAACCGGATCTTGAGATTTGGGGTCGGCTAAATCATCGTGGCAGAGTAACCACATGGCGGTGCAGGCACCGGCGCTCCCTCCGGTGAGGCAAATTCGCTTCGTATCGATGTTCCACTCGGTCGCCTTGGTGCGCAGAAATTGAACGGCCCTCGCAGCATCATGCACCGGAGCGGGCAACGGGTCGCCAGGCGTTAGGCGATAGTTGATCGCCGCATACGAGACTCCTTTGGCCAGCCAGATTCGTTGCGGGTTTCCCTCCTGAAGCTTATCGCCGCCGGTCCAACCGCCGCCATGAATGTAGACCAATAGCGGACGAGGACCGTCTCCTTCGGCCCGCCAGAAATCGAGCACATTTCGTGCATGCGGACCGTACGCAACTTCGGCGTGGGTCGGTGGATCGCGCGGCGGCGAATCGGCCGCCGGGAGATTCGTCGCAATAAACAGGGCAACGAGCGCAAGCATTCCCCTCATTCCACCTTCTCCCACAATAGGCACATCGCAGTTCGTCAACGGTTTGGTACGACTTCTTTAGGAACCAACGCTCTTTCAGGATCAAGGGTGAAGTAATTCGGCACGCCGACCAGCTTGAAACCGCCGCCGGCCGTCGGATGTTCCGGTCCCTGGACGGACCAAAGTGAGTCGTCGGCGTCGGGCGGCACTTCAATCAGGAAGTCTGACGCTTTGTCGTTCCGGACATCGAGATGCGTTCGGCCTTTCGCGTCTCGAATACTCATCGTGGCTCGACCTCCGCCGGTCATGCGAATCTCAAAGCGTTGCGTCCCACGGGGCACGAAGAAATACATCTGACCGCGATCCCAGCGAAAATCGTTCCCCTTCATCACAAACGGGTGCGTGCTCGACGTCAATGAAGCGTTTTGCCAATTGATTTGGTAGAAGCCCGTCTCTTCCGCGACGAACTGTACCTGCGAAGTCAGCTTGGTTTTGTCGGCCTTGCGCGCCGACATGCTCTGATCGGCTTGAAACGCGAGTCGACTGATATATTGCACCGACAGTACTTCGTCCGAAACACCCGCCGGGAAATCACCGAGTCGAAAATCGAAACGCACGGCGTCGCCCTGTTGAGCCCATACATGCATCGTCGCGGTGGAGAAACGGCCGGCGTTAATCGGTCGTGAAGCCTTCGTCGAGGGGGTGCTTAACGGCACGAGTTCCTTACCAAAAAGTCGCCATTCGGGCTCCGACTTGGTAGGCGCGGGAAGCGTTGCCAGGTCTCGTTGAAACCATTCTTCGACCTCGGTGGCCGTTGGGATTACGCCGGGTTGTCGATACATCGCGGTATCCGTCCCGAGTTCCTTGCCTGCCAACTCGATAAACTCGTTGAAGGCATAGGATTGAATCATGCCGGTGTTCATCAGCCGCGAGACCAAGTCGCCAAACTCATGCAATCGCCGTTTGGCACCCTCTTCGCCGTAGGTTTGCTTCCAGCGGGCAACTTCTTCCGCACGCGGTCGAGACTTGATCAGCTGCGAATTCAAGAAGTGCGCGTACATCCGCAATCGGTCTACTCGCGTGCAATAGGGTTCTTGGCCCGCGACGCTAGCGGCGGCGGCTTGGAGGTCTCGAAACGCACCGGCGAGCGATCGGGGAGTGACTTCGTTGTCGACTTCCCAGCGGCGGTAGAAGCGTTCGATGTGCGGAGCCGCAGGTCCGAAAGCCAAGTGATAAAACTCGCGTTCCAACTCTCGGACATCGCGGCGACTGTCCCACATCAGCTTGGAAAGGGCATAGTATCCCAATCCGGCAACTCCCCAGTTGTTCGACGCCTCGCCCTTCAGGCCCGTTGCACCTTGTTGGCGATAGAAGCGGGTGCTGCCTGCCAGATAGTCGAGTTGCGATGCGCGCGGTCGTCCGGGCTGATCGAAATCCCAATTGATCACGTCGTAGTACTCATAGATCGCCAGCTTTTCCGACTTGCGACCGAACTCGGCAATCTGCCGGTCGGGAGTCAGCGGCGTGCGACGATACCCGCTGGTGATCGAGACGTAAACGTTAGGTTCTAAGGGAAAGCTCGGTGGATGGGCATAGCCGCTGTAGGCTCCTACGCCGACTTGCTTGCCGGGAAATTCACGAGCAACGACTCTCGCGATTTCGTTGGCAAAACGATAGACGTTCTCAGACGGAACCGAAACGTCTTCGCCCTGCGCATTTCGTCCGAACAGGGTATCGAGCTTAAGCGTCGTAGTCGTTACATTCGCACGTTCCAAGCACCGTTCACATTCGCAAAAACCGGGATCGTCCGGAGGTGTGACCGGCACCATCGCGGCCGAGGGCGACTTACGAAAGAAGTCGCGCGCATACTGAATGCCTCGTGCGATAACTTCGGGATGGGAATAGCATGGCTTCCACGGTTTGCGAGCCCGCACGCCGTCGGGATACGCCGTTAGCCCGAACCATTCTGGATGCTGCGCGAAGTCTTGCTGCGGGTCGATCCCGCACCACACATGCGACGTACTGGCATTCAGATAATTCGTCATGCGGTTGCGACGATTCCAGTCGGACGTGTCCTGGCGTATCACACGCGATTTGTTGGCGTAGACGAAGACGCATAGTCTCACATCGGGAAAGTCGGGCCGCTGAATCTCATCGACCTCGATCGTCAGCTGTGGAACATCGGGAATCACTTCCCACAACTCGCCGGGAAAGTACCACCGACAGCCGAGCTTTTCGAGTAACGCATATATCGCATGAGACATTCCGACTTCCGTCTCAGCGGCGAGGAACAGGCTGCCGCCGCGACTTCGCAGCAAGAACTCTTCGCGCTCCAGTTTCACGTCCGCCAAGCCGAGATTTTGCGGCGTGCCGATGAAGATCGCGGGCGTTTGTGGCAAATCGTCCGTCGACGTGATGGTGAACCGGCAATGAGAGAGGCGATCCAAGCATCGCACGAGATCCGGCAGGGCGTCATGAACTCGACTGTCCGCCGTTAGCCAAGCCGGCGGAATCTTTGATTTCTTGCTCGGCGGCGGGGCTACCCGCACGACATAAATGGGTAGCAGAGCCTTGCCGTTGGCAGCGAGCGTCACCGGTTCGGCGTGAGCGGCGTTGGGGTTGCGCCATGTGCCAAGAAGCAGCACGATCGGCAACAGTACTAGGAAGCGCACAACGAGGTTCTTCAAGTTGAATCCGGATGCTGAACCGGCCTACGAGTCGTCGATAGAAAGTCCGTCGCTCAAAGCGAGCGATCACGTACGCGGTTATGCCTCACTTGAGCAGCCGCAAGACGAACAATTGCAGCGTGCCGTCCTGTGCGACGCCCGGTACCAGCAGTCCGTCGCTCGTGCGGTTCCAGCGCGGTGCCGAATCAATGCGAACTACTCCGCCGCCGGCCTTTGTCGGAATGGGCGGCGAGCGAACGTAAGTTCCGTCGCTCCGTCGATAGATCGTATAAACACACTCGGTCGGTTTTTGTTTGTAGCTACCGACGTACAGTTTCGTGTCGGGAGAAAGGGCGTTGTCATCGTCGGTATCAGGGAATACGCCGGGGCCGCCGAGTTGTCCTGCCCACTTCTCCGCCGCGACGTCATACAGATTGTAGGCGCCGTCTTCTTTCGACGACATTGCGAAGAGCGTCCCTTCGAGCCACTCGGGATGACCGGCAAACGGGACCTTTCTCAAGCCAGTGCCGTCGACCCGCACGGCGCAGCCGGCACTGGGGCGCTTGTTGCCTTTGCCGCGCACGATGAAGGTGATCCAATCGCTATCTCGATTCCAGAGCGTGTGGTGCACGTAGATCGGGTACTTGTCGGGGTCGCCCAGCCGTGCCCGCTCTTTGGGATTGTCGAGCAGCAAGTCGGATAGTTGCTTATATGAAACGAGCAACTTGCGCTCTCCGCTTTCAACGTCGACGCGAAAGAGACCGTCGGTCGTCGGATTGGCCGGTCCCTCGGCCGTCCAGTCATAGGTGCCGGGGTAGGCGATCACTTCGCGTGATCGACTGATCTTTCCGTAGTTGATGCCGGCGAAGTACTTGCCGTTCGGGGCGACGCCGCCGTTGGCGATTGATTCTCGGCCGAAGCGATACTCTCGTACTCGGCGACGTTGTTCGACGTCGTAAAGAACGGTGAAGACGACGCCCGATTCGGGGTCGACGTCGTTGAAGAAGAACTGGGATTCCGCTTGGTTCGGATTCCAGTAGAGCATCGTTCCTTGCTGTAGGTTCCAAGCACGGGTCCGATCGACGACGGCTACTTCATTCTGCTTGAGCGTATCGATCAACACGACCTCGGCAAGATCGCCCACGACCGGCATGCGGTCGTGGAAGTCGGTCCGCAGCGAGACGATGTACCGACCGCTTTTGTTCCACGGGATCGTCAGGCCGTGGCCGATGTAACCGAAAAAGTGGTTCTTCGGACCGAAGGTGATTTGTTCGACCGTCACCGACGGTTCCGCGGCCGTAGCGCTTCCCAGCCAACCGACAAGCACGGCGAGTAACAACGCCAACCGACGCCAATCGAACCGGGTGTTCATACCTTTAGAAATGCAATCAACAGTCAATAGCATCAAAGCAACATCACTTTCTTATGACGGATGATCGAGGCGTAGTGCGGTAAATTGCGGAAGTTCCCACGATCGAATGGCTCAACATGTCCGGCGGCTTGGGTATTGGTTGGCTGCAAACTTAATCCGTCGTTGGAGTCAGATCAAGAAGCACACGTGGGACCGATCGACTTCCACTGCGAGTCGGGGCGAAATGGACGAGCGACGGTCCGAAAAGCTTCAGAAACTTCACCTTCGACGCTTGGTGCGATGCGAATCGGTCAATCCGCTTCCAACTCCCCACTGTGCGATTGCCCCGGGTCACTTTCCCGAGGCTGTTTTGCTCGTTCAACTCGTAAGTGCTTGCGCTATCGCGATTAATGACTTCGTCCAGTCGACAAATGAGCCTGAAATATTTTCAATAGACGTCCTGTCACCCCGAGTTGGCTGGACGGTATGGCTCGGCTCAATTCTTCCGATAACATGCTTCGGCACGCAGAGTTATCCCACGGCGGATGACGGCAAGTCCTGACGATCCCCCGAAGGCAACCGGTTTGCGAAACGAGCCATTCTGTCAGACGACTGAGACATGCGCGGGTGCCAACGGTTTTACGTTCGTGGGGCAGTGGCTGGAAAGCGTGTTGTAGCAGAGATCACTCGACGGCAGGCCGGGAAGTCGAGCGAAGAGTTTGGATAGATACCGTTGCGGGACGAGCCCGTGGCGATCAGCGAGTACCGCAGCGCGGCGAGAAAGGGCTGCGAGGTCGCATTTCTGGCTGCCCTCAAGACTCACCAACCTCCGGTGGTCGTGAGCAGGTAGTCGATCGCAGCGGCGTTCACGAGGTTGTCGGATCCGGTGGTACGGTGGGCGAGGACATTCTCGAATCGCTTGATTGTCACGCGCCGATTGCCGCTGCTGGCCGAGTACTGTAGCACCGCTTCAGAGCCGCTCACGGTCAATGTGTCGGCGCCCGTCGAGTCGAACAGCTGCGCGCTGTCGACGCCGCCGGACGCGGCATCGACGATTGCGTTGGCAAAGCCGACGGCCTCGATTAAATAGCCGCTGCCCGAGAGCAGCACATACCCCGGAAAAGAGGTCAGTGCATCGTTGCCGGTCGAATCGAAGAGCTGCGCCGTGTCGTAGCCGGTCGAGCTAAAGCCAAAGACCGAGGCAAACTCAACCGCTTGCGTTAAGAAGCCGCTCCCCACCATGACCGAATAGGTAGGGAACATCGAGAGGGTGTCGGCGCCGGCACCGTCGTAGAGCATTGCAGTGTCGGAACCTCCACCACCATAACCAATCGCCTGCTTGAATCCTATCGCCTGATTAAACAGCGCGGCGCCGGACAGAATGCTGTAGGTGGGTAAGGCGTTCAAGGTCTCGCTGCCAGCTGTACCGTAGAGCAGCGCGGTATCGTTGCCGCCGGCATTCGAGTAGGCGTAATTGATATCGAAACCAATCGTCTCGTTGATATACCCGGCATGGGACATGATGCTATAGGCGCTGAGTCCATAGTAGGTATCGTCGTTGGCGCTGTCATAAAGGCTGCCGGTATCGGTGCCGCCGAACGAACTGAAGGCATAGTTGTTTACAAAGCCGATGGTTTCGACGAAGTTGCCGGGGTACTGCATGATGCTGTAACCGGCGAGTCCATAGTAAGTCTCGTTGCCAGCGCTATCGTAGAGCTGAGCATTGTCGTTGCCGAGAGCCGAGTCGAAGGCGTAGGTGGTGCCGAAGCCAATGTTCTCATTGAAATAGCCGGTTCCCTGCATGATCGAGTAGGCCGAGAGTCCGATGAACATATCGTCGCCCGGGCCATCGTAGAAGCTGGTCGAATCAGCGTTTTGACCAAAGGCATAAATGATATCCATCGTATTCGACGTGAGGTCGATGTTAGTGCTATTCCAGTTGACGGCATGAGGGGAAATATCGCCGTGGTCCGTGGTGCCGCTGTGGCTGTAGATTTCCAGCTGATCGCTGCCGCCGTTGCCAATGACGATGACGTTGGTCATACCCGTAAATTGACTGGCGGGTACGAGGACGTTGTTGATAAAGAAACGGAAGGCGGTAGCCGAGTCGTAGATCATCTTGAAGTTGTCGCCACTGGGGGTACCGGTGACCGTGGCGGTGGGGGGCGTAAGAGTGACGGTACCACCGCCCCAGGTGTTCTGTGTACTTTGAAAACGGGCGGTGACGGTAACGCTTTGGGAGTCGTTGGCGAGTCCGGTGGTATAGCGTTGTGCATAGATATCGCTGCTCTGCCAAGTGATGACAAAATCGCCGGCGGAGTCCGCCGCGATGCTTGGCGATGTTTGTTCGTTCGTCGTATAGGTGTTGACCAAGAACTCGCTCCCTTGGGGCACACCGGCGGCGTTGTAACGCTGGGCATAGATGCCTGACGGACCGAAGGGTCCACCACTACCGCCATCCTGGAAGCTGTACCAGGCAATGACAAAATCCCCGGCGGCGTCGACCGTTACACTGGGGCTACCTTGTTTGCCCGTCGTATAGGTATTGACCTGGAACTCGCTCCCTTGGGCCTCGCCGGCGGCGTTATAGCGTTGGGCGTAGACACCCAAGTCTGAACCATCCTGACCTAGGCTCTGCCAGGTGATGACAAAATTCCCGGCGGTGTCAATGGCCACGCTGGGTTGATACTGATATCCCGTGGTATAGGCATTGGCCCGGAACTCGCTCCCTTGGGGCACACCAGCGGCATTGTAGCGCTGGGCGTAGATACCGTAGTTGCTGGCATCCTGAGTATTACTCGCCCAAGCAATGACAAAATCTCCAGCGGCGTTGACCGCCACGCGCGGGTTCATCTGACTGGCCGTGGTATAGGTGTTGACCAGGAACTCGCTTCCTTGGGTCACACCGGCGGCGTTGTAACGCTGGGCGTAGACGCCATCCCCGCTTCCATCCTGGGCTTGGCTTTGCCAAGTGATGACAAAATTCCCGGCGGTGTCGCTGGACACGCTGGGGAACATTTGGTTACTCGTGGTATAGGTATTAACCTGGAACTCGCTCACTTGGGCCACACCGGAGGCGTTGTAACGCTGAGCGTAGATGCCGTAGATGCTGCCATCTTGCAGGCGGCTCTGCCAGGCAATGACAAAATCCCCGTCGGCGTCGACCGCCACACTAGCGCGGTTTTGCTGATCTGATGTGTAGGTATTAACCCGGAACTCGCTCCCCTGCGGCGCACCGGCAGCGTTGTAACGCTGAGCGTAGATGCCATGATCGCTTCCGTCCTGTGTGAAGCTGTTCCACGCGATGACAAAATCCCCGGCAGACCCGACCGCTACGCTGGGGGACTGCTGACTGTTCGTGGTATAGGTATTGACCAGGAACTCGTTCCCTTGGGGCACTCCGACGACATAGCTCTGAACGATATCTTGAAGCGTGTAGGTGAAACTAGAGGTGCCGACGAAACCGGCTGTCGGTGCGAAGAGCACGTTCGTCCCGCTGATACTCACGGTGCCGCCGACCGGATTGCTCACGCCAGTAATGGTCAGCGTTTGATCGCTTTCGTTGGCCGGGCCAGGGCTATCGTTGACTATCAGGCTGGTAAAGCTAATCGTTTGCGTGGGACTATTGGGCAGTATGCCAGCAAGCGTATCGTCGCCGCCGACCGGCGCGTCGTTGACGGAGTTAACCGTGATCGCAGCGGTTTGCGAGGCGGTCAGTGCGCCGCCGCTGCCACTATTGCCGAGGTCGTTGACCACGATACTCAGCACGTCGCTGCCAAAATAGTCGGTTAGTCCGCGATACGATGCCCCCGACGCGATAGCGAACGTGGCGTTGATTTGAGCGAGCGTGGCGCTGACGGTGACACTGTTGGAGCCGTTGCCGGTTACCTGTCCGCTGGTCACGCCCCCGTTGACACTCGTGCCGATTGTGAGGGTGCCGTGTTGAACGCTCAGCAAGGCTAAGATATTGCCATTGCCGGCGTCAACGTCGCTGACCAGACCACTGATACCGCCGAGCGTGAGCGTTTGATCTTCGGCAACCCTCAGCGCTTTCGTGATCGCAGTGAGCGTTGGTGCTTGGTTCACACCCGTCAGTTGAAAGCTCGCCGTAGCGGTCGCGCTCTTGAAGTCGTTGGAGAGACCAGCACTGTTGCTGTTGAAGCGTTGGGCGTAGACGCCGTAGGAGTCGCCATCCTGGTTTCTGCTCTGCCAAGCGATGAGAAAGTCCCCCGCAGCGTTGAGCGCCACACTGGGAAAGCCTTGAAAATCCGTCGTGTAGGTGTTGACCTGGAACTCGTTATCTTGGGGCACACCCGCGGCGTTGTAGCGCTGGGCGGCAGTGTCCGTAGACTGCACATCGCTTTGCCAAGCGATGACAAAATTACCAGCCGTGTCGGCCGCCACGCTGGGGTTGATTTGAGAGCCGCTGGTATAGGTATTGACCTGGAACTCGCTCCCTTGGGCCACACCGGCGGCGTTGTAACGTTGGGCGTAGATGCCAAACCCGCTTCCATCCTGGCTGTCGCACTGCCAGGCAATGACAAAGTTTCCGGCGGCGTCCAACGCGACGCTCGGCGAACGTTGATCGCCCGTGGTAAAGGTGTTGACCTGAAACTCGCTCCCTTGGGGCACGCCGGCCGCGCTATAGCGCTGGGCGAAGATGCCGTAGGTGGTGATGGGAATTAAGTTGCCCGACATGAAATCGAAGTCGTAGTCGATGCCATCCTGGCCCATGCTCGTCCAGGCAATCACAAAATTGCCGGCCGTGTCGACCGCCACGCTGGGGTAAATTTGATTAAGCGACGTGTAGGTGTTGACCTGGAACTCGCTTCCTTGCGGCACGCCGGCGGCGTTGAAACGTTGGGCGAAGATACCATTGTCGTTGGGGTTATCCTGGCCAACGCTATCCCAGGCGATGACAAAATTGCCGGCCGCGTCGATGGCTACACTGGGGGCAAATTGAGGACTCGTCGTGGTGGTATTGACCCGAAACTCGCTCCCTTGGGCCGCCCCGGCAGCGTTGTAACGTTGGGCGTAGATGCCGTCGCTGCTGCCATCCTGGCCGGTGCTTACCCAGGTGATGACAAAATCCCCGGCCGCGTCGATGGCCACACTAGGGGCATATTGACTGTTCGTCGTATAGGTATTGACCTGGAACACGCTCCCTTGAGCCGCCCCGGCAGCATTGTATCGTTGGGCATAGATACCGTAGTCGCTGCCATCCTGAAGTTTGCTCTGCCAAGCGATGACGTAATTCCCAGCGCTGTCGACCGCCACGCTCGGTTGGTTTTGAGCGCCCGTGGTGTAGTTGTTGACCCGGAACTCGTTCCCTTGGGGCAAACCGACTCGATAACTCTGACCGTTGTCCTGGAGCGTGTATGAGAAGCTGGCCGAACCGACGAAATTTGCCGTCGGGGTAAAGAGCACGTTCGTCCCACTGATACTGACCGTGCCGCCAACCGGACTGCTCACGCCGGTGATCGTGAGCGTTTGAGCGCTTTCATTCGCCGGGCCCAGAGAGTCGTTCACGAGCAACGAGGAAAAACTAATGGTTTGCGTGGGGCTACTTGCAGGCACGTTTGCGAGCGTGTCGTTCACGCCCGTGGGGGCATCGTTGACTTCGGTAATCGTGAAACTGGCCGTCGCCGTGGCCGTCTTGAAGTCGTCGACGCCGTTGGTCTGGCCATTATCTTGCAGTGTGTACGTGAAACTGGCCGAGCCGTTATAGTTGGCCGTTGGCGCAAAAAGCACGTTCGTTCCGCTGATGCTGACCGTACCACCGACGGGGTTGTTCACGGCCGTGATGGTGAGCGTTTGATCGCTTTCGCTCGCAGGTCCCGGACTATCGTTGCCGAGCAGACTGGCGAAGCTGATCGTCCGCGTGCCGCTGTCCTCGGCCACGTTGCTGAGCGTGTCGTTGAACCCGGTCGGTGCGACGTTGGTGACACTCAACAAGCGCCGATCTTCCAAGTGCTCGAACCGCAACCCCCGGCGGCTCAACCAACTACGTGGCAATCCCCGGTTGCGTGACGAACGAAATCTGCCTGGCCCAAACATCCCAAACAACGAGTCAAACGTACGCGTTACCACTCGACGAGAAAAAAAAGTCATCAAGCATAATCCTATTCTCGAGTCGCCGGGCTCAGACAGACAAGATCGTAAGTTGCCGCACTTTCTGAGAGGAGCGGCAGCACCAGGAAATACCCGGCAATTACCACCAGCGAGGACCGTGGCCAGTCAGCATGATGACGATGACGAGAGAGCGCATCGCTACTAGAGGAGATGCCAATCGATAACGAATGTCTCAGAGATCTTCGAGCGGCTCATTATCGAGGTCTGCTCGGCTATTGAACCAGGGCGACCACCGGAAGTCCGGTGTATCCCGGCCTCGCGTTGCTCGCCGGGGCTCATTCTCTGCACAGAGGTCGATCAGACGCTAACCCTTAGCGGATATTCTTAGAGTAGTCACGAGCAACGGGGAGGGCAATAGCTCGACCCACATATTCGTCCCTCGACAAAATCAGCGGTTTTACACGACAAGCACCTGACGATGGAGACGACGCGCACGGTTCAAGAGTGAAAAACAACCGTAATCAACTGATCGTTCTCAGCTGGGCGCTCCGTTGCCCCCCGCTTCCGCATCACGGGCGGGGACCTTCCCGGGAGTCCTGGCATGACGTTGGGGCCGAGATAACGTAAGCGTCCGGTCCGCCCCGCCTTGCTGGTGTTGGTAGCTTGAAATCGTCGTCTTGACGACTTTCAGGAGATCGACGATGGATGCCACTGGCCTCGAAACTCCAGTTCGCCGATATAGGCCCGGTCCCTCAAAATGGCGTGCAGCGAACTACGGGGGAACTTCGGAAACGACTCACGGAATCGTCGTCCTTCGTCATCGAGTTTGGCGGAAAGACTGTCGAGCGTCAGGCTGTGATACGCGAACAGTTCAAAAATGCGACGAACGTGTGGGCCCGCCTCGGCGTCAATTTCCACGACGCTACGACCGTTTATTCGGACGTTTCGATAATCCTGGCAGGTCGGCCGCTTTTTGTTTACCCCAATCTCCAGCTTCTCCGGTCGAGAATGCGGAACTCCGGTTACGCCCTGACGCAGGAAGGGTACCATCTTGAATCGACGAAATACGGCGAAGGAAAAAGGAAAGCAACGACAATTCGCCGTACTCTCCATCTACCAATCTACTTCCCTTCAATCCGATACGAGACTTTCTTCGCGTCGCGAATCGGTGTCGGTTTGTCGCCATTTTCTAGCAGGTCGATCAGTAGGTTGCGACAGGCTACGCGAGTTTGATAAGTATCAACCCAATCGGCCGGTGATAGCTTGACTCGGCGCGGTTGATCAAATGTGATTTCCACCGCATTGTCGAAACGGCTCAGTCGGGCGGCGGTTACATTGGTCAAATACTTTTCGGTAGCGGAGATCCATTTTCCATCGACCTGAAATTCGATCATAGTGGGAGTCAGCATTCGCTGCGTGCTGGTATCTCGCAGAAAAATCGGTAGCGCTTCGTAGAGTTCGGCGACCGAATCTTGGCCGTCGCCCAGAAGCGTCGTCGTGATTCGCACGCCGCCGGGTAGCGAATCGAATTGACGCGAGTATTCGATCTTTCCCATTAGCAATTTTTCGTCCGCCCGTACGGCGGGAACAGTTCCCTGCGCGGTGATCGTATACTCCTTGTCGCTTGCTTGAATTTTTACTGCTGGTTGGATGATATGGGCCGAGGTAAAAATTTTCCCTTCACTTGTAATGCCCAACACTGCATGGGTGGGGAACGTCCTGAATTCGTCATACATTTTTTTGGACATCGGATTCCAGGCACCGATGCCACGGCCGAGAATGACCGAGCCCGTTTTTGGTGTCCAAAAAGCGGACAAGGCACCACCACCGAACCCCAACGCTGGCTTCTCTGCCGACGGATCAGCGATCGGCCCGGTGTAGACGATCGCGGCGTGCTGGGCGTTTTTCGTCACTACAAATTCATCCGCAAAGTTACGAGTGAAATTCTCTGGGCGTAGCACCGGCAGTAATGCAAGCGGCTGCTTTTCAAGACTCGCACGGCGCGAATAGAAATCGGCCGGGTAATACTGGTAGCCAAAATTCGCTTGGGAACCGGAGGCTTGAAACTTCCACGGTGCAAGGTCCAATCCGCCAGGTGCCCAACTGAGCTCATGCAATTGGATGTTCGTTTCTTTCACTGCTGCTGCCGCACCGTTTTTGATTTCTGTTTCGTCCGGCATCTTAGTCAAACAGGCCGCCTCGTCCGTCACCATCGCCGCCATCCAGATGCGATTTTTGATGTCCCACCACTGATCGCGAAAGCCTTCCGCCGAAGTGAGTGCCGCCATGTGGCTGGGTCCAACTCGTGCACCATCCGGTTCCGGCAAAGTCAGATGCGCTTTTAGCCGAAATAGTTTGGCGAGCGCTTCACGCGGGACATTCCCGTTCGTAATTAATGCGGCACACAGGGCGTGGTACGTGCTGATGCCGTTGAAGCTGTCGAGTGTCCCGCCATGGGGAAAATAACCTGCGGGGCGAAAGTTCTGTTCGGCGGTGAAGAGCTTCAAGACTTCAGACTCGACTTTTTTATTGAGGTCCGGGTCGTTCACCACGCGGGCGGCCAACGACAAGGCCGGGGCCGATCCTGTGAAAATACTTGAAGCGCGTCGCGGCGTGTCTTCGCCTTGTTCGAGCGCCCGGATCAAGAATTTCTTCAGTCCGACGAGATAAGCATCGCCGACAGCCGTTGGAATTGCTTCGCGAATACCGGGGTAGACATAGGCAGCTCGAAGCAAGGCACCGGCAAATTGTTCTTTATTCGGCTTGTCGGTTTCTGCCCCTTGTTCGATCAGTTGATCGGTCATCATCATATCAAGCGCCGACAGCACAAACGCACGCAGGCGCAACGGCTTGGAATTGAAATACGGGTTGCCAGCATAGTTCCATTGAGCCAGATCGACCAGCGGTTCCGCATAGGCAGGGGGACGCATAACACCGGTGAGGCTCTCGATCGAAGCGAGCGTGAATTGCTCCGCTTTCGTCATCACCGAACTATGATTTCGCTTGCGTCCCACGGACGGCGGACTGAGCGACATGATCCACATCCGGAACTGAGCCGCAGGATCGCCGTCCACGGGCACGGCCTTTAGGTCTTGATGTAGCGGCTGAAAGTCCGCTTCTTTCAGTGTCGCCATAAAGTCCCGCAATGTTTTCTGGTACGGATGACTCTGCGGCAGCCGACTTGGTTTCGAATCCGTGTCCGCCGCGAAAAGAACATTGGATGTCAACACTGCAAAAAGTAAAACGAGACATTTGTTGAACATTGTTTATTGCTCGTGATGATCGTAATGGGGAAAAGTGGATATACCGCTGTGGAAAAGGGGAAAGCGGGGGCGAGCCCCCGCACTCCAAATTTCAGAAATCTCAAATCTCAAATCTGAGCCGGGATTTCCCATATAGGCTCCGCTCGGATACGATCCGAGGCGGCAATTACTCCCTAGTTTAACAATGGGGCCTGCAACGTTCCAGAAATTGAAGCAAGAGATCGATCGCCTCCCGGCTGCGTAGTCGGAGGTTGAATAACTCGCTCACTCCCGCCGTCGGGTCGCTCCGCCCGAAGTCGGTGCGTCGCGGAATTATGGGGCCACGTGCGACGCCCGGAACGGAAAGCGTTCCGTAAACCGTTCGACGAAGGCATTGGTGTTCGGAGAGCGGTAGGCACCCGGCTTGCTCTTCACACGGAGGCTCTTCAATTTCGTGTCGAAGGTCTTGGTGAACTTACTATCCCGGTCACGCTGGACGCATGTGACACTTAAGCCCTGTTGGCGAGCCTGCTGAACAAACGACTCGGCTTGGGTCACGACCCAGGTTTCATCAGGATGCAACGTGGCCGGCGAAAGGATCACCTGTCGAGTTTTCACGTTCAAGAAGGCCAACACGAAGACGTCGCGAATCCCTTTGATTGTGAGGATGCGTTTGCTGAAGAAGTCGCACTGCCACACCGCCTTGGCACCTTCCGCGAATACTCGTTCAAGGATTTATGTCCCTGAAATATTGTTGAAACTCAAAATATTTTTGCCGGATTGAGAACTCACCATCGCTAGTAAGGAGTAAGGGATTGAAAAATCCCACGACTGAATTAATTCGTTTCTGCCTGGAGGGCCGACCCATGCAAGCAGGCTATATTTTGATCGTCGTATCTGGAGTGTTTTACCTTGGGAGCGTTGCGCAGGCCGATTCCAACAAGTTATTCAGCACGGCGAACGACGCATACGGGCGTGTTTGGATGTTCATTCCAGGCCGGCCCGACCCGGTGCTCATTGCCCCCCAGCAACCCCGGATACACCCGTTGCTAGCGGCATCGATTGCCAAGCCCCAGGTTACCCCGACCTACCTAACTCGCCCCAACGAACCAATAGCACGTCCATCCGCACTGCCCTCATCTGAGCAACCGCGTTTTGAAGCCCCCCCTGCACAGCAGCATCAACAGCCGGCACCAACTCCGCCACGTCTAGGAGCAGAAACGTGGGTTGAGCCGCACTATAGCTCGACGCTACAAGAGGGCATGGCTCGGGGCGCGGCAGCACACCTCAACGCCCAAGCCAATATGTTGATGGCACAGACGTATGCTTCGCAACATTGGGAACGACAGATGCTCACCCCGCTCCAAGTGGCGGTGCAAAAGACCGAACTCAACAATAAGCTCCGCCGGCTACAGCAGGAACAACGCCAAGGACAATCCCGCCAACCCGAAGTTATCCGGGAGGGCAACGAACAGAATCTGGCTCGCCATGCGTGGCGGATCGCCGCTAACGGTATAATCACCTGGCCCGAACTTCTTCTTCAAGCTCAATACCATCAAGATACGGCAGCCTTCGAGCGCGAGATGGGCTTGTTAACGTCCACCGATCCAGGGCAAGCTTTTGCTGCTGCCGAACGAGCGGTTATAGCATGCGACCAACTGCGTAAGCGGCTACAGCAAGATTCGGCCAACACCTCGATCCGACAATTTTCAACCGCCCGAGCGTTCCTGGAATGCCTGCATGATCTGTTAACGAACGTCACGTCGGGGTCGGCCGATGAAAAGATCGCCCAGAATCAATAACACTGGCAAACTCGCAACGATTACAGAGGCAGCTGGCCGTGCAATGCCTCGTACAGCCGCCGACGTGCTCCTTGAAACCGACGCCGGACATTACGTTCATCTATCTGCCACATACGGGCTACCTCGGCATACGACAGTTCGTGGTACCAGATTAACTCGAAAGCTTCACGCTCTGCGTCGGGCAATTGCTCGACGGCGGTGTGGAATTCAGACCACACCGCCAACTGCTCGGGATTTAACGTGTTGTCAGCCGGGGTTAAATCCATCGATGAATGGTTTGTATCGGGAGGGCTCCCTAAACTGACCATGTCTCCACGCCGCTGATGGCGGCGCGCTAAATCCGTCAACTCTCGGCGAATTTGCAACGCCGAAAGACGAAAGAAATCCTGGGCGGTGACCAAGCGTTTACGGACTTGCTCGTCATGCAATGCACGCAGCAGACGCTGATAAGCCGATGATAATAGATCGCCGGTCTCCTCGCTCAGACGTGGGTAGGAGCGAAGCATTTGGCGGGCAAGCTTCTCCAGCCGGCCTACGGCGTAGGTGATTAAATCGTCGATCACTTGCCGAGAAGGGATTTCCTCTTGGCGCAGCAGTTCGATCTGCCGCTGGATGACGAGCGTCGTATTGGAGACGGGAGATTGATTCACGGTTTAGTTCTCATATGCCGAGAAGGTGTTTCCCCTTGGCGCAGCAGCTCGATCTGCCGATGGATGACGAGCGTCGTATTGGATCCGGGAGAGTACTTCACGGTTCGGTTCTCGTAGCATCGATCACTTTCACGATTGAACCATCGCTGACATTCCAAATTCTTACCGTAGCGTCGTGGCTGCCGCTAATCACACGTGTCCCATCGGGGGTGAAGGCCACTCCATGTACGGCAGCGGTGTGACCGTTTAGTATCCGAATTGTCTTACCGGTCTGCGTGTCCCAGAGCCTGATACTTAGATCAACACTACCGCTGACGAGTTGCTTACCGTCTGGACTAAAAGCAACACTCACCATCCCCCCAGCATGACCGGATATTCGTGATAGGCGCGACTGTTGGCGATGATGGCATTGTCGATGGGGACGATGGATTGTTCTCCTGTTGTTTCTGCTTTTTGATGGAATTCAACTCAACGCCCCGAGGCGTTCCGTCCCACAGCCGCACCGTCCCGTCCAAGCTCCCACTGACGATCCGTTTGCCGTCAGGGCTGAAAGTGACGCCCTGCACTCCCTTTGTGTGACCTCGTAAGGTAAACGTTTCCTGGCCTGTAACTGCATCCCAGAGCTTTACGGTCCGATCATCGCTCCCACTCACGATTCGCATACCGTCCGGACTGTAGTCCAAACTCGTAGCTGTTGATGAGTGCCCTATAAGAACATTAGTTTTTTGCCCTGTTTTTACATCCCAGATTTCAATGGGCCCCGCACCGGTACCGGCAGCGATCCGCTGGCTATCTGGGCTAAAGACCAAGCAAGACGGTCGAGATTGCATATCTCTTAGAATTAATTCTGCTTGTTTGGTCGTCGTGTTGTAAAATTGGATGCTCCTGGAATTGCTTCCGCATGCTATCCATTGGCCGGCAGGGCTGAATGCTGCACAACTTCCCCAAGGTCGATTGAAGATTTCTTGTCCAGTTTCCGCATCCCATAACCTGACCGTATTATCCTGACCTGCACTCAGGATCTGTTTGCCATTTGGGCTGAAATGAATTGTATTCACCGATTTCGTATGCCCGTGAAGAGCCTGTGTTACTTCCCTAGTATCAACACTCCACAGATTAACGGTTCCGTTATTGCTTCCAGTAACTAGGCGCTGGCCATCTGGGCTAAAAGCTGTCCGCTTAACAATTTCCGAGTGCTGTCGGAGAGTGATTATTTCCTCCCCATTTGCAGCGTTGAATATTTTATTCCCACCGACAATTCGAGAACCGTCGGGGCTGACGGCGACACAAAATATCGAAGGAGGACTCTTGATGATCATGGAACACTGATTATCGAACGCGTCCCACAGCATGACAATACTGTCAATACTCCCACTCACGATCCGCTGGCCATCCGGAGTGAAGGCAACTCCAGTCACTTCATCCGTGTGCCCGCGGTAAGTGCATATTTCTAGCCCCGTGGCAACATTCCATAACTTGATAGACTGATCTCGACTCCCGCTCACGAGCAATTGACCGTCCGAGTTGAAGGCGAGACTATTAACATCGGCAGTATGTCCACGCAAGGCCTGCCGTTCTTGCTTCAAGGATAGGTCCCATATTATGATGGTGGCATCGAGGCCTCCGCTGGCAATCAACTCGCCGTTTGCGCTGAACGCGACACTCCTCACGTCAGTAGCATGCCCGCTTTTTGAAATCATTCTTGTTTCTTGGCCGGTGGCTACGTCCCATAGCTTGATAGTCTGATCTGAACTCCCGCTGACAATTCGCATACCGTCTGGGCTGAAAGCAACGCTGGTCACGTTGAGGTCATGCCCGCTCATGGTCTTTATTTGTTGACCGGTGACACTGTCCCATAGGATGATTGTTTTGTCTAAACTCCCACTCACAATCCGCGTGCCGTCCGGACTAAATGCAACGCCAAAGATCGGTGCCGTGTGTCCACCTAGCGTGCGTATTTCTTGACCAGTAGCTGCATCCCATATCTTTATGTATGAAACACTATCTCCTGCAGCGATTCGTGTACCATCGGAACTAATGGCAACGCACCTGATAGCGTTTATGTGCCTGGAAAGGGTTAGATATCCGCATTTAAACTTATTGAACAGATAATCGTGCTCCCAGCCACGGAGTTTTTTGGGGCATGCCTCCAAGTGCGCAAACGCACTCGCAACCTGATTGCGATCCCACTCGGCATCGGCCGCTTGAATGTGGGCCAAATAGGCGGTCCATTCCGCTCGATCCCGGGCGTCATCAGCATCTTTTTTTGCAGATATGGCCTTGGCTTCATTGGCGATAGCCGTTTCTCGTGCGCGCTGTTCTGCCTCCAGGGCCTCGGTTTTTTGCCGTTCGTTGGCTTTCGCGACTTGTTCGGCTTGAGTGGCGCGCACCGCCTGCCAGATGCTGAACAGCGTTGCCAAGCTCAGCACACCGAAAAAGATCGCCACGGTTGCTAACAGCACGCGGTGCTTACGGGAAAATTTACTTAGACGATAACCCATGCTCGGTGGCCGCGCCTCAACCGGCTCTTGATTCAGAAATCGCTGTAGGTCAAGAGCGAAGCTGGTTGCCGACTCATAGCGACGGTTACGATCTTTATCTAACGAGCGCATCACCACCCAATCCAGATCCCCTCGCAAGTACTTTGCTAATCGCACGGGTTCTAATTTCCGCTGCGCCGACACCTCTTCCAGCGTATTTCGGGATTCACTGATTCGCGTGCTTGGCTTGGGGGGCTCTTGTTCGCGAATGGACTTAAGTAATTCGGTTAGCGCACCTTCTGCCATTTGCTGCTTGGTCAACGGAGTCGTGCCGGTCAGCAGTTCGTACAACAATACACCCAGGCTGTAGATATCGCTACGAGTGTCGATATCGAGGGCGTTGAACTCCGCCTGTTCAGGACTCATGTACTGCAGAGTCCCGATGATGCCGCCTAGTCCCGTGTAGAGAGTGCGTTCAGTCAACTGCTGTCCCATCGCCTTGGCCACCCCAAAGTCGATTACCTTGGCAACTGGTTTGCCATCGTAGGCTGCCACAAGCACGTTACTCGGCTTGATGTCGCGATGGATGACCCCTTTTTGGTGCGCGTGTTGAATGGCTTGGCAAACACTGATGAACAACGTAACGCGTTCGTGAATGGCCAGGCGGTTGCGATCACAGTAGTCGGTGATCGGCATCCCTTGGATCAGCTCCATGACGAAGTACGGTCGGCCCCCTTCCATCATGCCGGCGTCGAGCACCTTGGCGATATTCGGATGATCCATCAGAGCCAGGGCTTGACGTTCGGCTTCGAAACGAGCAAGTACCTGCTTGGTGTCCATGCCCGCCTTGATCACCTTGATCGCCACTTTGCGGCGGATGGGGTGGTGTTGTTCGGCAACCCAAACACTTCCCATGCCCCCTTCACCTAGCAGTTCAAGCAGTTGGTAGGGACCGATCATCTGGCTGCGCAGATCTTCAGATGCAGTGCGGTGTGCAACGGGCGCATGGACTAATGCGGGTGGGGCCGGTTGCTCCCATCGTTCTTGAATCTGGATTTCGACCTCTAGCCGAGTAAGTAGATGCGGTGCGTCACGGCACAACTCGGCAGCCGAGCGCGGCTGGCCTGCATCACGGGCTTCACCCCAAAGTACGAGTAAGTCAGCAAGCAACACGTCGTCGTTCATCGCCCCAAAACCTCTTCCTGCCCTGGTTGGCTGATCTGAAAAGCAATTGGGATGATTGAGCGCCACCGAGGTGAACAGATACTTTTATCAGATGTCATGCGTTTAGATGAACCCAAGAGTTTTCCACTCATCTCTCCGAAATCCCCGGTGTTTGCGACAGCTCAAAAGGGAGAGTTAAGGTAGGCGCTGTTTGTGTTGTGTCAAGAACAGTTCCCGAGCTTGGCAAATAACAACGAATCTAAAGTATCTCACGGTTTAGAGCAACGGATGGTCGGATCATGCAGGCAAGTGGATGATCTGGCAACTACAACTCCGACACGCAGCGAAAGCCTAGATGGTACGCACGGTACGATGGAATGTAGTTGATACGATACGCACTGCGACAGTAGGTAGCGAAGTAGAGCCAGTAGCCGCCACGTATCACGCGCCCTGTGCCGACAGATGAACCGATCGGGTCGTTTGGTAAGGTCTGCTCATACCACTTTTCGTCGTACCAATCGCCGCACCATTCTTCCAAATTCCCATGCATGTCGAATAAGCCGAACGGGTTCGACAACAGGATTCCCACCTGGTGTGATTTGCCGAAGGCGTTCTTGTCGAACCAACCGTACCTCGGTAACTCGTTGTGATTTTCACCGAAAGAATACTGGGTCGTCGTTCCGGCGCGACATGCGTACTCCCACTCCGCTTCGGTTGGCAGACGGTAAGTTCTTTTTTCTTGGTCCGATAGCCACTTACAGTAGGCCGTTGCATCGTTCCAAGATATTACGGAAGCCGGGGAGTCGTCCGTCACTGAATAACCTGGATTGAGATAGGTTATGATTGACTTAGGTGGTGGCTGGCCAGCCTTCATAGGTTGCCTGAACTGGCGAGAAGCATTGGATTTCTCTGCTTCCGTTTGGTAACTCATACTGGAGGCAAACTTCTTGAACTGCCCAATCGTCACTTCGGTCGCACTGATCAAGAACGGTTTGGAGATGAGGACCTTGTGTTGCGGCCGTTCGGCAATTTTTATGCGGTCCAAGGTACTAGGATGAGCAGCCATTTCTTCGGCCGCTTTTACAGCCATTTCAACTTGTTCATCAGTGCTACCCATCAAAAACTCGCCGGGCGGAATCAGGATCATCGCCTGTCCGACGCTGTTGGATGTTTCGACTGTGATGCTCAGGTGTTTTGCCCAAGCGTCTTGATGTGATTTGGCCTGCATGGCGTTGAACGGGGCTTTGGCCAGCGGCGGAGCGGGTCCGACAGGTTTTGCAACCGGCGGCAGTGCTACAACCGGCGGTGTGGAAGTGGTAACAGTCACAGGGCTTGCCTGGGCTCCGACCGAACTAAGGGCAGGGCGAAAGCCACGGTATTGCATGCGGAACGACGGGGTGCTGTTGTTGAGCCGGTACGACGACCGGCTGTTGGCGGGCACGTTGTCCCAACCGCCGCCCCGATCCACCCGGCTCGAGCCCCCGCTAGGACCAAGAGGATCATCACTGGGCGATTTCTCATACCAATTGGGTTGGTACCAGTCGTGACACCATTCCCATACGTTGCCGTGCATGTCGTACAAACCAAACGGGTTGGCGGGAAGCGAACCGACCGAATGAGGACGCGCCCCCGCGTTCTTGCTCGACCAGCCGTACTTGTCGTGTTCTTTCCAGTCGTCGCCGAACCAGAACTGCGTTGTGGTTCCAGCGCGACACGCATACTCCCATTCCGCTTCCGTCGGCAGACGATAGCCGTTCGCCTTGGGCAGCAGTGCCCAAGTGCTGCCATTGCGTTGGTAACAAAGGTCCAGCTTCTCCTGTTCGCTCAGCCAGTTACAGAACGCCACCGCGTCGTTCCAACTGACTTGCGTAACCGGCGAATCGTCCGTGACCGATTGGCCCGGAGTACGCCAATTCAGCTTCAGGTTGTCGGGCTTGACTTCTGCCGGCTCGACCGTATTTGAATTGCCACCAAACTCTTCGGCCTGTGTCTTGTACCTCGCTTGCTCGACGAACTTGGCAAACTGGCCGATCGTCACTTCGTGGGCACATAAGCGAAACGGCTTCGTGATTCGTACAGTATGCTGCGGGCTCTCTCCTTGAATCCGTCGCACGGCAGCTTTAACAAGATTCGTCTCATCCGCGATCTTCAACGCCAGCGTGATGTCCGCGTCGGAACTCCCCATCAAGAACTCACCGGGAGGGATTAGCGTCATTTGCATGCCAATGCTATTTGGCTGCACCACGTCCGTGCCCAAATGTTTTGCCCAAACGTCTTGATGAGAGCGGGCCGTCTTGGCGTTAAACGGAGCCACGGCCCTTGGTGGTTCCGGACCGACCGAAGTGGGGCTGGGAGCACGGGGGGCCGGTTTCATCGGTAAGATCGCCGGCGAAGGCTGTCGCGTTGGTTTCGGGGTTGAATCACTCTGCATCTCGACATGGCCGCCATCGGGTACTTTCGTCTGGGCCGTTTCATCGCCGTGCTGACCACGTACGATCACCCACACGCTCAACAGCGCCAACAGGATCAACCCACCAACGCCGCCGGCGAGACGTTTCACAGGCTCCTGATTACGACGGTTTAGATCGCGACTCGTGCTCGTCGGGCGATGCACAGGCATGGCGTTTTCGCTATGCGGGTCGATTTCGATTTCCGAATCGAGTCGGGCCAGCTTGCGGTTGTCATCCAATGCTACAGGTAGCGACGCGGGCCGCGCCTGATCTCTGCCAACGGAGTGGGAGCCGTCTTCCTGGTCGCGGGTTAAGTCCGCTGCTCGCTGGCCAATCGCAGTGGACATAACGGAGTGGTAACAGGCGTCTAGGTCGGTTGCGAGGTCGATCATCTGTTGGTAGCGGTCAGCAGGTTGCTTGGCGACCATCTTCTGGAAAATGCGGTCGATATCGGAGGGCACTTCTTGCCGTTGCGAACAGATCGACGGGATAGGATGGTAATGATGTGCGTAGAGTTTTTTGACTACGGTGTCGCCCTCGTAAACATTCATACCTGTCAGTAGCCGATAAAGCGTGCAACCTAAACTGTAGACATCGCTACGCTCATCGGCATCGCGGGTACTGGCAGCCTGTTCAGGAGCCAGATAATCGACGGTCCCCATCACGTGTTGGGGGTCGGTTAGTTGCTGGCCTACAACGTCGCTGGCCAGTTCCAGCCGTGCCAAACCCAGGTCCAGAATCTTGATGACGCCTTGCTTGTCCAAGATCAGGTTGCTGGGTTTGATGTCACGATGAATCACTCCAGCGGTGTGAGCAAATGCCAAGCCCCGAGCTGCTTGCCGGATGCAATCGACGGCCATCGGTACTGACAGCGGGCCTTGCTTGTGAATCAGGGTGGCCAGGTCGCAGCCTGCGATATATTCCATGACCAAATACCAGAGGCCACGTTCCATCCTTGCATCGTAGGCAGTGACGATGTTCGGGTGTGTCAGCTTGGCGGCCGCTTGAATTTCGCGTTGAAAACGTTGGACGGCTGCCGTATTTTGGGTCAGCGTCGTTGGAAGCAGCTTGATGGCGACGAGCCGCTTCATGTGGCGGTGCTGGGCCTTGAACACCTGCCCCATACCTCCGGCGCCAATCTTCTCGAACAGTTCGTAGTCTCCCAGCACAGGCGACGGAGGTGCGTCGTCGCGATGGGCTGTCGATCTTGACTGGTGGTCTGGCCCGCTTGCTGACGCTGCAAATCGTTCCCAGCGTTCCTGGATCTGAATCTCGACTTCCAGGCGCGCTTGTAAATGTGGCACAGCATGGCACAGCTGAGCAGCCGACGAGGGCTGCCCGGCATCGCAGGCTTCACTCCACTGCACCAGCAGTTCTTCCAGCACTTCGTCGTCCATGGTCCCCGCCACCCTGCAAAAGAGCATCCCGATGGTCGCACTCCCCATCGGATCTAGCCGATTATCAACGAGCGACTATCGCTTGAGAAGATGCCCGCCCCCGCTGCGGTTATCAATGTCACCGCACGTTTGTCGATAAAACTGGATTTTTTTGCCGGATTTCGGGCCGGGGTTCGCTGGGATAAATACGGAGTCGCCGAAGGAGCTCGAAACGCCTTCAAAACCTGTTGCGCGGAGCAGACGGCCAAGGTCACCACGTTACTCAGACCACCGACCGTCACTCCGTGCTCCAATGCAGATTCACAAACACCAGCTACCGAATCAATTTGAATTGCCGATTGCTCACCCCGCTTGGTTGTTTCATTTTCCTTTGGAGATTTGACATGTTTTACAAGTTGCTATTGTCGCTGGCTGCATTGATCGCGTTGCCGTTGTGCCCCCAGGTTCACGCCCAACAAAGCGTTTCACTGTCGATTACGCCACCTTCCTCCATCCGCGTCAACCAGCAAGTGCGATTTACCGCTACGCTGGCCAATGCTTGGACGGCAGAGCCACTCGCTGGTCGGCTGGTCTATTGCTACGCCGGGCCGCGTTATTCTCTCTCTAACTTCGGATA
>CAYLYE010000048.1:0-31059 GCA_964387325.1 uncultured Planctomycetaceae bacterium | reverse complement strand
GAGCCCCTAGGCGAACAGCCGATTGTAGAGAGCAGGAGTGGGGGGCGTCAACGAAGTCCCGTTCGGACGCTCAATCGAAGGATGCCAACTCTGGCGAATCGAGCCGAGACCGAGTAGGATCAAGCGTTTACGTCATTCGCATCCAGATCGGCCTATCGTGTGTGAGGATTCTGTTCATGTCCGGCCCGCTCAATAAATTCAGCTCCCGAATCACCCAACGCAAGAGTCAAGGGGCCTCGCAGGCCATGCTTTACGGCACGGGCATGACCGAAGACGACATGAACAAGCCGCAGGTCGGCATCGCCAGCGTGTGGTACGAGGGCAATACCTGCAACATGCACCTGAACAAGCTGGCCGAGCACGTCAAGCATGGCGTGGTCGAGGCCAACATGGCGGGCATGCGCTTCAACACGATTGGCGTCAGCGACGGGATCTCGATGGGCACCGATGGGATGAGCTATTCGCTCCAGTCGCGCGATCTGATCGCCGACTCGATCGAAACCGTCATGGGGGCCCAATGGTACGACGGACTCGTGGCCCTACCCGGGTGCGATAAAAACATGCCTGGCTGTTTGATCGCCATGGGGCGGCTAAACCGACCGGCGTTGATGGTCTACGGCGGCACGATCAAGCCAGGGCATTGGCACGATCAGACCCTTGATATCGTGTCGGCCTTCCAATGCTACGGCGAATTTATCGCCGGCAAAATCAATGACGACGAACGCCGCGAGATCGTCAAACGAAGTTGTCCCGGCGCGGGCGCGTGCGGCGGCATGTACACGGCCAACACGATGGCCTCGGCGATCGAGGCGCTCGGTATGTCGTTGCCGTACAGCGCGACCATTCCGGCCGAAGAGCCCGCCAAGCTTGAAGAATGTTTTCAGGCTGGCGCGGCCATCCGCAAATTGCTCGAACTCGACTTGAAGCCGCGCGATATCATGACCCGGGCCGCCTTTGAGAACGCGATGGTCACCGTGATGGCGCTGGGCGGCTCGACGAACGCCGTGCTGCACCTGATCGCGATGGCGCGCAGCGTCGACGTGCCGCTGACCATTGATGATTTTCAACGCGTCAGCGATCGCATCCCGTACCTAGCCGACCTCAAACCCAGCGGCCGCTGGGTTCAGGAAGATCTGCATACCGTCGGCGGTACGCCGGCCGTCATCAAGTACCTGCTCGAGAAAGGCGTGCTGGATGGCTCGTGCATGACCTGCACGGGTAAGTCTCTCGCCGAGAACGTTAAGGATTTGCCGGGCCTCAAGAGCGGCCAGCAAATCGTTCATACGATCGAGGAGCCGTTGCAAAAGGTCGGCCACATTCGCATTCTCAAGGGGAATTTGGCCCCCGAGGGGGCCGTGGCCAAGATCACCGGTAAAGAAGGGAACGTCTTCACCGGCCCGGCCAAGGTCTATGATTCGGAAGAGGACATGCTCGCAGCGCTCGAGCGCAAGGAGATCGTCAAGGGGGACGTGATCATCATCCGTTACGAGGGACCCAAGGGGGGGCCGGGCATGCCTGAGATGCTCACTCCCACGAGCGCCATCATGGGGGCCGGACTCGGCAAGGACGTCGCCCTGTTGACCGACGGTCGATTCAGCGGCGGCTCACACGGCTTCATCGTCGGGCACGTCACGCCCGAGGCACAGGTCGGCGGCCCCATCGCCCTCGTGCAGAATGGCGATTCGATTACGATCGACGGGACCCGATGCACGATTGACGTGGCGCTTAGCGCTGACGAACTCAAGCGTCGCCGCCAGGCTTGGAAGGAGCCCGCGTACAAGTCGACCCGCGGCACGCTCTACAAGTACATCAAGTGCGTCAAGAGCGCCAGCGAAGGGTGCGTCACAGACGAGTAACGCTCGTAAGTGACTATTCTTCCTGCTTAGAATGGCATAGTCTCCCTCGCTCGGCTCATTAAATTGACCGAATGAGGGGCATGGTTTAGCCTATGAAGAATGCTCAGCGAATGGGCCTAGGCGAGCAACGCGAAGCCGGGGAATACCGGGCTTCCGCTGGTCGCCCTGGTTCTTTTACCGCGCAGTCGTGCATAATAGGTACCTGCTAAAGAGTAGCCTCAGTTGCTACACCAAGCCTGTCATTCCTCTGAACGAGTGAATTGAAATGATTTCCACGCTGCTAGTGGTTCTGGCATTTGGGCAAGTCGCCGCCAACAATGTGCGACCGCAGATCGGCTATGTGTATCCTCCAGGAGGGCGAGCCGGGACGACGGTCGAGGTGCGGCTGGGGACCTACGATTGGACCCCCGACATGCAACTATTTGTCCGCGATCCGCGACTCAAGCTTGAAGTGACCGGCCCGGCCGGAGATCCGATCCTCACGCCGCCACCGTACTGGTTCGGGACCAAGGCCGGCCTGGCGCAGCCTCCGCTATCGCGCGAAGTGCCGGCCAAGATTACGATTCCTGCCAACATGCCCCCTGGTCCCGTTCGTTGGCAAGCCGCCAATGCCAATGGCGGTACGAATGTTGGTACGTTCATCGTGAGCCATATCGGCGAGGTTGTCGAACCAGAGAAGAACATCGCTCCGATCGATTTGCCTAGCTTGCCCGCCGTTGCGTCGGGGCGCCTCGCGAAGATCACTGAGATCGATACCTACCGCTTCAAAACCTCATCGGCCGGACTCGTGACTTGTCGGCTTGACGATCGCCTGGGGCAGCCTTTCAACGGCGTGGTTACGGTACGCGATAAGAACGGACATCTCGTCAGCGACATGGCTGACACGATCGGCCGCGGCGCACAGGTCATGTTTCTAGCCGAGGCCAACGCCCCTTATGAAGCCAGCATTCAAGATGTCGATTTTGGCGGCGATCGAGGTTTCGTCTATCGGCTGACGGTTGAGCAAGGTCCGCGTTGCGTGACCACGTTGCCTCGCGTCATTGCCCGTGGTCAAACGACCAACGTTGAAGTGCTCGGCTGGGGCGTGGTGACGGGTACGAAAAAACTCGAATCGATCAATCAAGCCATTCCTGTCCCCGCCAATGTGACGGACGACGAATACGTACACTCGTTTGACACGCCTTTTGGGCGTACCAGCGTCACGGTCTTGCTCGACTCGAAAAGCGACACGCGAGAAAGTGCGAGCGACGACCTTGCGCAACGTCGACTCAAACTCCCGACGGCCTTGACCGGAACGCTCGATCGGCTCGACGCGAAGAGTCAAATGCCGCTGGATCGTTACACGTTCGAGGCCAAAAAAGGAGACTTGGTGCGCATCTCGGCCGAGGCCGCGCGCTTGGGGACCCCCGTTGATCCGTCGATCGCCATCGTGTCGCCCGAAGGAAAAGAATTGATTCGCAACGATGATCTGCTGAACACCATCGACGCGGCCGTCGACTTTACCGCTCCCGAGGATGGCGTGTATGAACTGATCGTGAGCGACTTCTCGGGAACTGAGCCGACGAAAGCGCATGTGTATCGACTGCTCGTCGAGGATCCGGACACGGTATTCGATTTTGCGATCGTGCCTCCGGAAAAGTTCGACATTCAGCTTGGTGGTAAAGGTGATCTGGTCGTCGGCAGCAAGCGGCGCGGCGCCTGGGACGAACCGATCGAGTTGTCGTTGGAGAATTTACCCGCCGGGGTCAAGGTTCCACCGCCGCCCGAACCCGCGGCCGCGCCGATGCCTCCCGTCAAGGGCGCTAAACCGGCCCCGAAACCGAAGGTGAAGGGGGCCCGCAAACCCGCACCGGGCGACCTGAAAGTTGCCCTCGAAGCCGCCGACAACCAAGCCGCCAGCGCCACGCTGGCCATGGTCGTCGCCAAGGCCACGGTCGATGACCGCACGGTCGTTCGTCGGGCCGGCCCCGTGTTGGTGACGACGACGCTCAAGACCCGTTGCAAGGTCAAGTCGGCGGTGCAAGACGGCGGACGGATCGTCAATCGCGGCACAACTTACCCGGCCGACGTCATCATCGAACGGCTCGATGACTACCAAGGACCCGTGCAGTTGCAGATGGCCTCGGCCCAACAGCGACAGCGTCGCGGCATCCGAGGTCCCGACCTGCTCGTTCCGGCCGGAGTGGATCAGGTGCAGTATCCCGTCTTTATGCCCGAGTGGCTTGAGACCAGTTTGACTGCCCGCATCAATGTGATTGGTGTCGTGCAGGTGCCTGACCCCAAGGGAAATATCCGCCATGTCACGGGTGTGATGGATGGCTTGATTGTGATGAGCCTGGAAGGCGGGTTGCTTAAGTTGTCCCACGAGCCGAAGGAACGCCCTGTGAAGCTTGGCGGCACGATTGAAATTCCGCTCAAGGTTTCACGCTCGGTCAAGCTGCCAGAGCAAGCCCGCATTGAACTGATTCCCGACCCTGAGATGCCGACGCTAGCCACGGCTGATCCGCTCACCGTTGCCGAGAATCAGTCGGCAGTGACCTTGACGGTACGAATCGGCAACGACAAGTCGCTCGTTGGGCGGCGCAACGTGACGATTCGCGCGACGGCTTTGCAGCAAGGCAAGTGGCCCGTCGTGAGCGAGACGCAGGTGCCGCTGTTCATCGAATCCAGCGATGGCAATGTTGCCGCGAAGTAACTGTCGCAGTCGCTACTTGAGAAGCATCTTGGGTTGATGTTGGGCTAGATCGCCTTCCCAGTCGGCCAACAGTTTGCGCAGCTGGGCGACCACCTCGGGATGTCGATACGCGAGGTTGGTCCGTTCACTGATATCGTTCGACAAGTCAAACAGCAAATCGAGCGACGTCACCGCGTTCGATCCGTCGAGGACCAGCTTCCACTTGCCGTGGCGAATTGCTTTCTGCTTACGATCGAGTCGATCGATGCGCCAGTAGAGCGTTCGATCTACGTTTGCCGCGAGTCCTTGTAATTGCGGTAGCAGATTGACACCGTCGAGCTTGCGATCCGACGGCGGCTCCACGCCAGTCGCGGCCAAGATGGTCGCGGTCAGATCCATCGAGATGCCGACTTGGGCGTTCGACACACCCTGCGGTAGCTTGCCCGGCCAGCGGAGCACGCACGGAACGCGAATTCCCCCTTCCCAGAGTGTCGCTTTGTGATGAAACAGCGGGGCATTGTTTGCCAATCGTACCTCGCCGCCGTTATCGTTGGTGAAGATGAATAGCGTATTGTCGAGGGTGCCCGACTTTTCGAGCGCCGCATAGATACGCCCCACGCCCGTGTCGACCGCTTCGAGCATCTTGGCGTAATCGTCACGCGAGCCGGCGTACCAGGTGTCGTACGTGCGGGTCGTGTCGGGCCGATTCGGTGGCTGAAACGGCCAATGCACCGCGTTGTACGGAACGTACAGAAAGTACGGATTCTGTTTCCCTTGTTGTTCGATGTATTGCACAGCCCGATCGGTGATCCGATCGGTCAAATAGCCTTCGACCTTGGTGGGCTCGGTTTTTTCATAAAGGTCGTTTGACCCATCGCGATACAGGTGCGAGTACATATCGGCATTACCGCCAAGGATGCCGAAGAACTCGTCGAACCCGTGCGCGGTGGCGCTATAGCGTGGATCGTATCCCAAGTGCCACTTACCGTAGCAGGCCGTGCTATAGCCGGCGGACTTGAGCATGCGGGCAAGCGACGTTTCGATCGGGTCGAGCCCCGCCAGTCGGTAGTTTGTCTCGGTTCGCCAGGTGTCGCCATCTTTGACAAGTGGTTGCGAGGTGACACCGATCGCCCACTCGAGTCCGACGCGTTGTTGCCATCGGCCGGTCATCAAGCCACACCGCGTCGGCGTGCAGACCGGACCATTCGAGTAAAAATCGGTCATTCGCACCCCTTCTCGAGCGAGACGATCGATATGCGGTGTGCGAATATCCTTCGCCCCATAACAGCCGACATCGGCATAGCCCATATCATCGGTCAACACGATGATTACGTTGGGCTTTTTGGGCCCTTCCGCGGCAGCGCATAGCGAGAGCGACACCAGCGCGAACAACATGAACCACACGATGCGTAACATGCTCATCCTCAACGACAGGGAGTTCCGGTGATCGATCGATTGCAGCAATAGCCCCACGCGCAAAAGTTATCTCACGATGCTCGATGCTCAGGGGGCTGACAAGCGAAAATTTTGTCGCAACGATTGTTCCGCCTCAGCTCGCGCTGCAGCCAACTCAGGGGCATCGATCTGGTTGCGGGTCTCGGCCGGGTCATTCACGGCATCGTACAACTCGCGAGCCACGATTTTGTTCGAGGCATAGTCCCGCCACTCGGTGTAGCGCACACGGCTGGTGCGTGCGCTGTAGCCCATCGCCTGGGGCACTTTACTGGGCTCGCGGTCGTAGTAGGCGGGGCGCGGATGCTGACTGAACGCGGCCGACTTCACACGCTGGGTCGGATCGCGCAACACGCCGACGAGGCTTTGGCCTTCGAGCCCGGCGAGGGTAGGCAAACCGCAGGCGGCGATCAGCGTCGGAAACAGGTCGACCAACTCGGCCAGGGCGTCGGTCTGTTGTCCTTGCTTGGCACCCGGCAGCGAAATCAGCAACGGTACCCGGGCGTCGAGTTCAAAGTTCGATGTTTTGCCCCACAGGCTATGCTCGCCCAGGTGATAACCGTGGTCGCCGGCAAACACGATCACGGTCCGCTCGCTGAGGCCCTGCTGTTCGAGTGCATCGAGCACGCGTCCCAACTGGGCGTCGAAATAGCTGATGTTGGCATAATAGCCGTGCCGAATTTCGGCGACTTGCGCGGGCGTGAACGTGACCTGATCGCTTGGCAGGCCGCGCAGCTCGCGACCGTCATGAAACGCGACGTCCGGCGCGCCGCTGGGCCGACTTGGATCGACGGCAGGCAACTTGGCGCGGTCGTACAGATCCCAATACCGTTTGGGGGCATTAAACGGCGCGTGAGGTTTCCAAAAACCGACCGCGAGGAAGAACGGCTTGTCTTTCACTTCACTCAGTACGCGGACCGCCTCGCTCGCCACCCGGCCATCGAAGTAGGCGTCGTCCGGTACGTCACGACACTCGTAGAGCGGGACATTCGTGTACTTGCGAGGACTCGCTGACGCCACGTTGGGCGCCAAGACGCCACTGACCTCGGCCGCGTCGTCACCATGTGTGGCGTAGTGCAAGAACTCGGGGGCCGACCACGAGCGTCGATCCCCTTTTTCCTTGGTATGCCAATTGTGAAAGATCTTGCCCACGCAGCGCGTCGTGTAACCTTGCTGCAGAAACCATTGCGGCAGCGTGATGACCTCGGGGGACATTTCACGAAAATGCGTACCGTTCGACCATATCTTGAGCGTGTCGGGCCGACGGCCCGTGAGCAGCGACGAGCGCGACGGGTTGCAGACCGCCTGTTGGCAATAAGCGTAATTGAATTGCACGCCGCGCCGGGCCAGTCGATCGAGATGCGGAGTCTTGACCGGCGCTCCGTAGCTGGCCAGATCGGTTCGCAGATCGTCCGCCATCACAAATAGCACGTTCAGACGCGGTGTCTCAGTGGCACTTGATACACCGGCAAACAGACACCATGACAGCAGGAGAGCTAGGACCATTCTCATCGTAGACTCGCGACTCAAAGGTGGTTGGGCCAGCTGAACGAGGCCTGCGCCATGAATGAGCCTGAGCTCGAATGCCGCGTAGACCTCGACAACAGCATTACCGTACCAAACCCGACGCGCCGCGACGAGGATTTATCGTGCGAAGGCCCCGGAGAGTCAAACACCGGCATGGGGAGCGAGCATTCGACGGATCAGGGAAGCGGCTGAAACGGGAATGCCCAGGGGATCACGACGATCGACACCACAAACACGATCAAGTCCAATGGTACGCCGATTTTGACATAATCGCTAAAGCGATAACCGCCGGGGCCATAGACCATCAGATTGGTTTGGTAGCCGATCGGCGTCGCAAAGCCGTTGCTGGCGGCCATCATAATTGCGATCAGAAAGGGCGCGTAATTAACATCGAGATCGGCAGCCGTTCGGATGGCGAAGGGGAACATGAGCGCGGCGGCCGCGTTGTTGGTAATCAACTCGGTCGCCACGAGGGTAATGAGATAGATGATGGCTAGGCTCCACACCGGGTCGCCACCCGCAAACGAGATGACGTGGTCGGCGATCTGCTTGGCCACGCCCGTCGTGTCGAGCGCGATTCCTAAACCGAACGACGCGGCGATCGCCAACAAGGTCGGCAACTCGATGCTGCGTCGCGCCGCTTCAATGCTTGTGCAGCGCGAGGCAATCATGAGCGAGGCGGCCAAGAATGCCGCCTTGAACATCGAGAACACCCCGAGCGCAGCCAGTAAGATCATGCCAAACATGATCATCAAGGCATACGGAGCCCGATCGTGCCGCGGCGGCGTGTAATCATCCAAGCGACTGACGAGAAAAAAGTCCCGCTTGTTTTTGTGCTCCTCGAAGAACGATGGATGACTTTCGAGCAGTAGCGTGTCGCCGGGGCGCAACACGATATCACCAATCTTTTGTCGCAGACGCTCGCCATTGCGGGCCACGGCGAGCACCGCCGCATTGTAATGCGAACGAAAACGTCCCTCGCGGATCGATTTACCGAGCAGAGGGCAGGTGTACGACACGACCGCTTCGGTCAGGCACCGTGTCGAGCGCGGAGCGTTGAGCTTAAAAACCTGATCGGTCGCGGGCACCAAGCCCCGCATGCGTTGTAAGTCGACGACTCCCTCGACCACACCGACAAACACGAGCCGATCGCCGGCGCGGAGCTTCTCGTCGGGCGAGACCGCCGCCAGCACCATCCCCTCGCGATCAATTTCCACGAGGTACATGCCCGGCAGGTGACGCAGTCCGGCCTGCTCGATGGTCTGCCCGATCATCACACTGTCGGCGGCCACGAGCATTTCGACCGTGTATTCGCGCGGGTCGTCCAGCTGACTGCGAGCCGGCTTGCGATCGGGCAGCAGCCAACGACTCACAACGACGAGATAAACACACCCCAGCAGGGCCGCCGGAACACCCACCCAAGCGATGTCGAATAGATTGAAGCCGTGGGGAGCTTCGCCGATCGAGGCTAAGTGCTTGCGCAATTGACCGTCGACGACCAGATTCGTGCTGGTACCGATAAGCGTGCAGGTCCCTCCTAGAATCGCGCCGTAACTGAGCGGCAACATGAGCTTCGAGGGGGAAATCCGCAATTGCTTGGCCCACTCGCTCAGCACGGGAATCATGATCGCCACCAGGGGCGTGTTGTTGACGAAGGCGCTGAGTGACATCGTCGGCAGCATCATCCGAGCGATGGCCCGCTGGGCTGTCTTGGGGCGGCCAAGTACTTGCTGCGCAATCCAGTGAATCGCTCCGGTCTCATTGACCCCGGCCCCCACGATAAACAGCACGGCCACGGTGACCATACTTTCGTTGGCCAAGCCGCCGAGCGCCTGGTCGGGGGTCAAAATCCCCAGCAGAGTCAAAATGAGGACCGAGAGAATCAAAATCACGTCCGCCGACCAGGACGTGATGGTGAGCAGAACAAAAACGGCAACCACCATGCCCAGCGTGATCATCGCCTGCTGGGGCTGCGTCAGATTCAAGGCTAATAGAAGCACGCCAAGAACTTTTCTGTTAAGAGGGAGACGACTGGAAAACGGAAATAGACGCGAAAAGGCGGATCACGGCAAGGTGAGCCGATTGTGAGCCCATCGGCTCCGCTAGCAGACGACAAAATAATTCTTAAGTGCTTCTGGTGATGCTAGTACCGGAAATTCAACTCGCGAAGTGGACACCTGGGCGATGCAACTCGACCGACTGCCTGTTTTTTGTGCAATCGCACTACTGCTCAAAACCGGGCATGCATGCACAGACAGCATGCATGCACTCTGCAATTGTCGTAAGTGCTAGCAGTGAAATGACATTGGTGCTTCGCTTGACTTCGGGTACAAGATGGACACGTTACCGGCGGCAATCGTTCGGCCGCTGAAAAGGATTTCATGGACGGTCAATGTGGAGGAGTCAAACGTCATGGTCGAAGTCGCTGAAAAAGCCCAGGAAGTGTATCGCGTTGCCAACGAGTTGTTCACCCAGTCGCCCGATTGGGTCACGTTCTTCCGCGAGGTGCTCGGAGTCGAAGGCGTGATGCGCAATTCGTTCCGCACGCCGGATGAGCTCGATCAGTTCGAGCAAACCGCCGAGTATCAGCAGATCCAATGCATGGTGGCCAAGCTGCGTGAGCGCAGCGGAGACCTGCCCCATCCGAAGGAACCGACCCGTGTGATCACGGTTCGCCTGCCGCAAAGCCTGCACGATGCTCTGCGAACCGAAGCGCACGAGTGCCGTACGAGCATGAACAAGCTTTGCATCTCGAAATTGCTGCAGATGGTCGATGGCCAGTTGATCCCGTCGGACACTTAAGTCGACAAGTCGCCTCCCGTATGGGCGATTTCGATCGCGAACGGAGCGTGAGTGCTCCGCCCCCGCACCATCCCACGAGCCAATTTGGGCGTAGGCGTGTTGTAGCTGAAAACAGCTCGACCGCCTCGCCCAATGGCTCGCAGGGCTGCGCCGCATCGATAGAAAAAAAGCCCGGAGTGGATCGATAAGCCGGGTTTTGTGCCTGAACCGCGTCTTGCGACGCGCTCAGCGGCGACCATTTCTCTAGGACGGTCATTGCTGACCGCCTCCAGCAGCCGACCCGGAAGTCATCGACGGACCGAACCGGCCCGCGTCCCTCTGGCGAGGAAACTGCTTCCTGCTTGGCTTTGCTCCGCGTGGGGTTTACCTAGCCAACTTGGTCACCCAAGCTGCTGGTGAGCTCTTACCTCACCGTTTCACCCTTACCGCGCCGCCCAAACGAGTCGAGCGACGAGGCGGTTTGCTTTCTGTTGCACTGTTCCCTGACCTCGCGGCCGGTGGGCGTTACCCACCACGCTGTCCTACGGAGCCCGGACTTTCCTCTCGCGCCGTAAAGCACGAGCGGGCGCCTGATCCACTCCGAGCCAACTCAAGCATAAGCCCTAGACACCACGGGCGACAGGGGCCAACAGTCGATGCACCTCGCGAGAAGCCGCTGATCGGCCAAGGCTGACACGATAGGATTTCGATCGGCGACCTCTCTCTTACCTGTTCGGCTGGCATGATTGGTTTTGTTTTCAGCGACGACGCTACCATTGGCAATCAGGTTCGCGTGGCGCTCGGGCAGTTTGGCTTGCAATGCGAGTCGAACCGAGTGGTCTCGCTGGACTAGGCGTTGTCGCCGCTCGCGGCCAGCCAAGCCGCTGCCTCAGCCGCTCCGCATTCAGAGCCAGGGGCGAGCGAGGATCTCGTGCTGCTGGTGCTCTCTCCTAACATCGAGAAATCGCTGCGCGTGCTGGGCGAGCTGCGCAGCGGATCGACCGCGCGCGTGATCGCGATTGGCCCCGTGATCGACAGTAAATTTGTGCTTCGTGTGATGCGGATGAGGGCGAGTCGAGCCGACCCAGCATGATGACGGCCCCTTTAAATATGATACTCGTGATCGGTGCTCGGGGGCGCAAGTGTTTGGCGTGGCATGAGTCGTCGTCGAAAAACACGGGCCATGACCGTCGTGACCAGAGCCCCTAATCCTGCCGGCAACGCAACCTCGATTCGAGCATTGCTTGGATTGAACACGAAGGTAAACCCAAGGTACAGCAACAGAACTCCAAAACTTAGCCTCAAGTACATCGGAGGCACTTGCGGCACGAGTTTGGCACCGAAATACGCGCCGATCATGAATCCGAGGGCGATAAAACCAACCACCGGAAGACGAACGAAACCGTGTTGGTAGTAGACGATCGCCGCGAAAATGCCGATCGGTGGGATCATCACCGCCAAACTCGTCCCCTGCGCCTCGGATTGGCTGAAGCCAAACAGCAACATCAAACCGGGGATCAGCAGTATCCCGCCGCCAATGCCCAGCAGGCCACTCACCACACCAATCGTTGCCCCAAACAACAATAGCCAAAACCAGAGCATGATGCACCTCGGTCGAGTCGGGGATACTTCATTCTACAAGCAAGTCCGGCACCATGCCCATCCGAGGCAGATGACGTAAACGAAACCTCGGACCGCTACGAACCGAGCAGAGCCCTTCGATCGTCCAATAGACGTTTTGGCTACCGGACTGGACGAACCAACTCGGCCGCCTCGACGTAGAGCGGCAAGTACCGATAGTAGACTTCGAGGCATAAGGCGCTCAGGGCCGTGGCGTAAACCCGACCGCCGTAGTGCCCCCAGACTGGGTCAGGATCCCAAGAACCGGTCAATGGTCCCTTGGTGTGCTGACTCATCGTGAGCTTCTTGGTCAGGGCCGAGTTCCAAGGCTCCCAGTGTCGGTCTTGTAACTGATACAACGCCAGCGTGGCGTAGTACCAGTAATAAACGTTGGGCTCGCCGGCGTCGGGCAACTCGCCGAGCAGATAGTTTGCCGCCTCATCGTCGGCATGGTGCGAGCGAGCTTGCCCCAGGAACACGCGACACACGAGCGCCTCGGCCGTCATCGTGCGGCTGGGCAACTCGCCCGGGCGATAACTGGCCAATCCGTGATGCTCACCCAAGGTCACACTGGCGACGAACCGCGCTGCGCGGTCACGCGCGTCATGCGGCACACGTATTCCGGCCAACTCGGCGCTCTTGAGCGCCATGAGTTGCCAGCCGAGTTGGCTCGTATCGCCCGTATCTCCCGGACGATAACGCCACCCACCGGTGGTCCGGTGCTGCGCGCTGAGTGTGTAGTCGATCGCGCGCTGCACGTAAAATCGTAGGCGGTCGTCGCCCGTCATCGCATACGCTTCGCTGAGCGCCAAGGCGGCCATGCCATGACAGTACATGAAGGCATACGGCTCGGCCGCGCCCGCCAGATGTCCGTTGGCCGCCTGCGATCGCATGAGAAACTCGATGCCGCGGCCCACGACCTGCTGATAGGTGCCGTTGACATGTGTATAACCGGCGCCGAGAAACGCGAGCAGCGCCAGACCGGTCATCCCCGTATCGGCCTCGGCCCCGGCACCACGACGGTCTTGTCCGAGAACTTGACCCTCGCGCCCCGCGCCAAACCGGCTAGCGTCCCAACGTCCGTCGCGACTCTGATTCGCGGCCAGCCAAGCGAGCGCGTTCCTCACAGCCGCTTCGGTCTCGGCCGAGCCACCGCGTGACTGGGCCACCGCGCTCTTTTGAGGTGACGTGCGTAATTCATACATCGCGGGCATGCGATGCCCCGGCGCAACGCTCGGCGCGCCCACGAGCGGAGTCGCCAGCGGCGGAGGGATCTGGATCTGAGGTGGCAACGGTGCATCGAGTGGCGAAGGCTGCGGCAATCCGCGCGGCTGATCAACACGTGCCGCTTGAACCTCGCCTGTGTTGGAATTTGGCGCATCGGCCAATCGCGGGGGCGCGGCCACCGGGGGCATCGGCGGCTGATCGAGTGCAGCGGGCTCGGCTCGTTCTCGCTTGTTAGACTGCGATGTGGTTTCCGCTCGGGCGCTCGATGGGGCGGGCAACGGAATGTCGACCTTGGCCAACGCTGGCGTGTCGGACTGCTCCTTCGGCTTGGGCTCCGCTGTCGGCGCAGGCATCGGCTCGATTCGCTCCGGCAACTCGGCCGTGAGTTGTTCCCAGGGCCGCATTTCCTTCTCGCTGAGCGCGTCGCTCGGCGCGCTCGATTCGGTGCTGGTCGAGACACGCATGAATTGCAATCGTCGCGGCAGCGGTGGCTTCGCCACATCAATGGTCATCGCATAGATGGCCAGCAGCACGTGGGCCCAAACGCTGAGCGCGACACACTTGCGCAACGGGCGACTGTGCCCCCAGCGCGTAATGAGCAGCGCGATCAGCGCGACGGTCATGCCTCCCAAACCGGCCCAGAGAATCGCGCCGGCGAGATGCGAGCCCGACGCAAACGCGAGCAGCAGCGGGGCATGAAATAGCACGCGCATGCGTCACCGCTGGGGGTTGGCTACTCGAACCGCAATGGCCAGCTCGCCCACGCCCGCCTGTTTGCAGGCGCTGAGCACGTCCGCCACCTTCTGCAACGGCGTGCCGCTGTCACCGCGCACCACCACGCCCAATTCCGGATACTGCTGCCGCGCCAGAGATAGTCGCTGTGTCAACTCGCTCAGCGAAACGTGTTGCCGATCGAGTTCGATGAGCCCTTCGCGATAAAGCTGGATCACCTTTTTCTGCGGCGCGGCGGTGAGCGCGCCGCTATCGCTGACCTGCGGCACGCTGAGCCCAATCTTCTTTTCAAGTTCCGTGAACTTGGTCCCCACCATGAAGAAAATTATCAGTAGAAACACAACGTCGATCATCGACGTGAGATTGAGCGTGGGTTGTTCGTCGACATGGGTTTTGAGCGGCATGATCGCGATCCTGTTTCACTCATACTCGACGGATCAAATTTAATCGCCAACAAACTTAGGCGGCCTCGCGACGTTTGCGGCTCGGGGCGCGGTCGGCGAGCCCCTCGGCCGAGATGAGCTGCACGACAGTTTTGCCAATCGCGTCGATTTCCGTCACCAGGGCATCGACCCGGCTGATGAAGAACAAATACAGCGTGAGTGCCGGAATTGCCACGATGAGCCCTGCGGCGGTGGTGATGAGCGCTTCGCTGATGCCCGCCGCGAGCAACTCGGGCCGACCCATCGCGTCGCTCCCGGCGATGTCGTTGAACGCCGTGATCATGCCAAAGACGGTTCCCAAGAGTCCCAGCAGGGGGCTGATCGTCGAGACGGCATTGAACACGCGCACATAACTGCGGAGTCCGCCGGCTGCTCGCTCCCCTTCGTCGAGCAGCGCCTGCTCGACCTCGACGCTTGGTTTACCCCATTTGCGAACAGCCGCTCCGAGCACCTGGGCGACCGGCGACGGGTTTTCTTCGCACAACTCGAGTGCCTCGTCGCGCGAGAGTTGTTCGTCCTTGAGTTGATGCATGAACCGCTTGATGAACGGCCCGGGAATCACTCGTCCGCGCCGCAGTGCCACGACACGCTCGAAGAGAAACACGACCATGATTACCGAGCAGAACAGAATCGGCACCATCAAGATGCCGCCGGCATGAATGATCTGTAGCATGCTGCGTGACGGAATCGCCTTGAGCTGGCCATCAGCGGCAACGGCCGTTGGCTCGACCGCTGCAGCGGGAGCTTGCGCCCACGTCCAATCGACCGTCACGGCCAGACATGCCAGCATCGCCAGCAAGCCAACCACCCCGCGTCCATTACGCATGGCGAGCATCCCTACTCGAATAAAACGAAGCGAACGAATACGTTCGATGTGATGGGGGTCCTTCCCACACTCACTTCATCGTCATTTCCGCTCAGCAGGTTGACGCGCCGCTTGAAGTCGCTGCGAGGCTTCTTGAGCGCTGGGAGATTGCGGATGATTTTTGAGCAATTTGGCGTAGGTCTCGGCTGCCGCGGCGCTCTGGTTAAGCTGTTCCTGACACTTGCCCGCCTGTAGCAGGGCTAACGACTGCCACGTTGGATAGGGGTACAACAACTCGACCCGCAAAAACTCTTGCAATGCCAGCTCGTATTGCCGCTGATGCATGTGGGTCTCCGCCAGCAACCACTGCGACTGAGCTGCTTGCACCGTAGCGGCTGCGCGCGGCGAACGAATTACTCGTTGATACACCTCGCGGGCTGCCTCGAACTCCCCTTGCGCCGCCAGACAGCGTCCCTGCACGAAGTCAACTTCCGACATCGACACGAACTCGGGCAGCTTAGCTGCCAACTCGGACGCAATCGTCTGCGCCTCGTCATACTTCTTCTGTTGGAGCAATATCTGCGCGCGTCGCAAATCGGCCATGCCCCGCCACGCCTCTGGTAACTTCGCTTCGACGTCGGCCACCTCCTCCCATCGTGAGAGTGCGTCGTCTTGTTGCTGGCGAAACGCGCACTCGGCCAGATAAAAATCCACCTGAGGTCGCAATGTGTTCTCGGGATATTCTTTCACCAGTGCTGTCAGCTTCGCGGCCGCTTGGGCCCAATCTTGCTTGTCTATCAGTTCGAGAGCGACTTGATACGCCTCGCGGATGGGGGCATCGCTTGCATTCTTCTTAGTCTCGTCCTGCTGCTTCATCATTTGTTGCGAGTAGGCGAGCAACGCCGCGACATGTTCCGTCAGCGGACTCTGTGGATGCTGCGTCTTGAATTGTTTCGCTAGTTCGATGGCTGCCGCATGTTGCTCTACGGCTTGCAGCGCGCGAATTTGTCCGGCGAGCAAATCGTCTCCCCAGTCGGTGTCGTGCCATTGCTTGCTGGCCGTGGTGAATGCTTGAACTGCGGCGTCGTGACGTGCGGCGCGCAATAACGACTCGGCGCGATAATAGTCGATCGCTGCGGTCCAAGGTCCGTCGGGCTCGGCTTTCCGCGCCACCTCGAACGCTTCGATGGCGAGTGCCCAGTGCTTACGCTGAAGGTGCAACAGCCCGAGCCAGTACTGGGCCTCGCCGCGCACTTTGACATTGGTCAGTACACCGATCAACAGCGGCTCAGCCTCGTCGAGACGCAGGAGATGCACCAAGGACTGGGCACGCGCCAATTGCACCGTGTCGCGCAGTTCGCTGGTCGGAAATCGCTTATCGAACGTTGCCGCAAGTTGCTGCACGCGCTCGAACTCTTGTAACTCGAGGCCTTCGCTCACGAGTCGCGCCAGCGCATCATCGGCCCAAGCGTGATTTTCGCTGGCGAGCTTCTCGTACGCGGATCGAGCCTCGATTCGATTTCCCTGTTGATCCCACGCACGCGCCAGCCCGAAGCGACAGTCGGCTTCGAGTGCTCCTTGTGGATACCTGGCCACTTGGAGCTGATAGAGCTTTTCGGCTTGCGGAAAGTCACCTCGATCGAGGGCGATCTCGGCCAGATACATGAGCACGTAGGCCATGAGCGGATCGTTTGGATACTGTTGCGCGAATGCCTCGAGTTCGGTGGCCGCTTCCTGAACGGCGCCGGCGAAGTAGCGAGACTCCGCCGCTCGAAAACGAATTTTTCTCCCCCACGGCTCGGGCGGGTTCAACGCGCGTAGCTTGCTCAACGCGTCGACCGCGGCGGAAAATTCTTTGAGTTGAACGAGCGACTCGCCAAGGAAATAGCCCGCGGCGAACACTTGCGTGTCGTTGGGATACTGCCGCAGAAATTGTTCGAACGCCTCGCGCGCCGGGATCCACTCGCGACGCGCATAATGCTCAGCCCCGCGGCGATAGAGTTCTGGCGCAGTCTCGGCCTGGGCCAACTCGGTGGCCCCCAACAGCACGATCCAGGCCCACACAGTCCACAGCGCATACGGCTTCATCGGCGAGGCTTCCTGGCGGATGGGTGAATGAGCCTATTTCGTGAGCCTCGAACGGGTGCCATGCCCACGGTTCGACGTGGGCATGTTGCGCGCATGGCCACCTTACGTGTAGCTATGGCACCCGTTGCGTGACAACAAGCCTCTGAAACATGCTCTAACCGGAAGATGCTACCGCAGCAGCGCGCCGCTCGACAAGACAGACTTGACTGCTAGCACAAGCTCGTCTTGTCGGCGATTTCGTCTGGCGGGTACACTGTGAGCTTCACGCTCTCAATGCGCGGCGTGCCACCGTGCTCGTAGCGACAAGGAGGTCGCGTTGTTTGTCGCACATTCGATCCGTCACAAGATGTGGATCATGCTGGGCGTTCTGCTCGTCATGGTCGGTCTCATCTCCTACGGCGGCATTTACGGGATGTACGCCTACCGAAGTTTGGTGCGGACGCTGAGTCGTCGCGTGGCCGAACTGCCGGTCGCCAACCAACTCAGCCATGACGTCAGCGATCTGCGCGTCGCACTAAGTCAGTATCAGACCATCGGCCGAATGACGTTTGACGGCATGCGCGATCGCTCGTCGCATCAGATGGTCAAAGCCGAGTTCTCCAACTGTTTTCACAAAGTCGAATACACGCTCAACCGCTATCGGGTGCTGATCGCCTTGACCGAAGATGGCAACCCGATCGGCGACAACAGCCACGAGTTGCGAACCGTCGAAAAAATTGAAACGCTGTTGCAATCGATCCGTTGGGCCAATCGTAGTCAGGACTGGTGGTTTGACAATATTCAGATCGGACGCTTGCAGGAACAGCTCGAACAACTGCAAGAATTGTCGTCCGAGCTCCCCTCGTATTTGCATGCAAACATCGCCGAGTTTACCGAGGAAGTGAAAGGACAGTATCGCGCGCTCATCGTGCTGGGGTATGTCCTGGCGGCGACGACCATCCTAATGCTGGGAGTCTCGTTCAAGCTGTTCTACTCCTGGGTCTCGTCCCCATTGCATACGCTGATTGCAGGCTCGCGGCGCGTTGCCAGCGGCGATTTCGAGTTTCGCATTCGGCTCTGCACCCATGACGAGATGGAAGAACTCGCCGATTCCATGAACCGCATGACCGAGCGGTTTCTGGAAATCCGCAATAACCTTGACCAGAAGGTTCAAGAGCGAACCTCGCGCGTCGTACGTAGCGAACAAATGGCCAGCGTGGGTTTTTTAGCCGCCGGCGTCGCACATGAGATTAACAATCCACTCGCGGCTATTGCCTTGGGCGCCGATGCGATCGAAGTGCGGCTGCTCGATATGCTCACCGCCGGTGAACCGCAGCACGACGCGGTCCGCAAGTATCTCAAGATGATTCAGGACGAGGCCTTCCGCTGCAAAGATATCACGATGAAGCTGCTCGACTTCTCGCGCATGGGAGACCTCAAGCGGCATCCGACCGATATCGGCGAGCTGATTGATGGTGTCATCAACATGATCGGCCATTTGGGTAAATATCAAGACAAGCGCGTCGAGCTACAGTGCCCACAGAAAATCACGGCCGAGATCGATCCGCAGCAGATCAAGCAAGTGATGCTCAATCTGCTCGTGAACGGTCTCGACGCAAGTCATGCGGCCGGCGTCGTGCGGGTCGAGGTGAAGCAGGCGGACCAACAGGCGGTCATCACGATCATCGATCAGGGGTGCGGCATGACCCCCGAGGTCCGCAAACATTTGTTTGAACCATTTTTTACACGCAGCCGGAGCGGTCAAGGAACCGGCTTGGGGTTGTCGATCGCCTACAGCATCGTGTCAGACCATGATGGTGTGATCGAGGTGCAGAGCGACGGCCCCAACCAGGGAGCGACGTTTATCGTGCGGCTTCCGATGTACAGTCAACCGGAGGTGTCCCATCGATACGCGCAAGCCGCCTAAGAAACTCAAGCTGCTCTTTGCCGACGACGAACCTTCGCTGCAAAGTCTGGTGGGAGACGAACTTACCCGACTCGGCCACGAAGTGACCGTGTGCCCCGACGGAGCCACGGCGGTCGCGGCGCTCGAGCTGAACACGTATGACTGCATCATCGTCGACTTGGATATGCCCAAGCTGTCGGGGATCGAGGTCATCGCGCGGTGCAAACAGCTCTCGCCCGACACGTTGAGTGTCGTGTTGACTGGCAAATCATCGCTCGAAACCGCCGTGGCCGCGTTGCGCTACGGCGCGTTTGATTATTTGACCAAGCCGTGCAAACTCGTCGACCTGGAAACGCTGCTACGCCGTGTCAGCGAGACGCGTGAACTCTCCAAAGAGTGCCGTGCTCTGCGGCGTCGCGTGGAAACGCTCGAAGGCTCAGGAGATCTGATTGGCAAAAGTGCCAAGATGGATCAGGTTCGGTCGTTGATCCGTAAAGTTGCGCCCACCGACTCGACCGTGCTCATCTTGGGCGAGACGGGTACCGGCAAGGAACTCGTGGCCCGAGCACTACATCGCCAAAGTCATCGCGCCAACGAGCCGTTTGTCGCGATCAACTGCGGCGGATTGCCTGAGACCCTGATCGAAAGCGAATTATTCGGTCACCGCAAAGGCTCGTTCACCGGGGCCGACGATCATCGCGCGGGGCTCTTCGAGATGGCCGATGGCGGCACACTGTTTTTGGACGAGTTGGGCGAACTCCCCAAAGCGATGCAAGCCAAGTTGCTGCGGGTGTTAGAGAGCGGCGAAATTCGGCGCGTCGGCGACAATCACGCGTTCACCGTCGACGTACGGGTCATCGGCGCAACGCATCGACTGTTGGAGAAGATGGTCGCCGACGGCGATTTTCGCGAAGATTTGATGTTCCGCCTCAACACGTTCGAGATTCGCCTCCCTGCACTGCGCGAACGGCTCGACGATATCGCCGAACTTGCGCGACACCTGCTGAAGCGATTTCGCCCGCTATCAAAGCCGGGAGATCCGCTTTTTACTTCCGAGGCGATTCGCTTGCTGGAAGGGCATAGCTGGCCGGGCAACGTCCGTGAACTGGCCAACGTTATTGAGCATGCGTCAATTTTGTGCGACGAATTGCCGATCAGCCCAGCCCATCTACCGCAACGATTTGGTCAGAAGAAGGCTCCGCCGGTCGTCGTCGCGCCTCCCGCACTGCTCACCTTGCCGACCAAGCTCCGCGATCTGGAAGTAGCTGCGATTTACCAAGCGCTCGATCGGCACCAAGGCAACAAACATCGCGCGGCCGAGGAGTTGGGAATCAGCGTCAAGACGCTGTACAACAAGTTAGCGGCGGAGCAAGAAAAGCAGGCGGACCCCGCTGCCTAAGGCGAACGAACCGTCGTAGCAGCGGTCATTGAATCCCGTCGCGGGTTCGAGAAAGACCGGCTAACGAACCTTACGCACGACGCCGACCACCACGCCCAGCACCCGCGCGTTGGTCACGTAGATCGGTTTGAGCGCCGAGTTGGCAGGCTGGAGCCGGATGCGATTCCCTTCCGGATACCAACGCTTGAGCGTGGCCTCGCCTTCATCGGTTAGGGCGACCACGCACTGACCACGCTGGGCTGTGTCTTGCTTGTGGACGACGACAAAGTCGCCATCGGCGATTTGATCTTCGATCATCGAGTCGCCAACCACTTTGAGAACGAACAGGTCGTCGCCGGCGAACATGTCGCCAAAGTCGACGGTCTCATCTTGCTCGATTGCTTCTTGCAAAGCGCCGGCCGCAATACGTCCGCGGAGCGGTAAACCGGTCGAAGGATTAACCGATTCGGTCGCCATCGTGATCGCGCGCGACATATTGGCTTCGCGACTGATGAGCCCCTTTTTCTCCAACGCCTTTAGATGGCACATGACCCCATTGGGAGAGGCAATACCGAATTGGGTGCCGATCTCCCGCACGGTGGGGCCATAACCCCGCGAGCGAATTTTATCGCGAATAAACTCGTACACCTCACGTTGTCGCACCGTCAGTGTGTCGAATTGAGCCATGATAGGGGAGTCCTAAGGGGACAAAGAGCTTGCGGATCTATCTCTGAGCGAAATTGTAATGTACGCACGTTCAGAGTCAAGGTTCATTTGTACAGGTTATATCGACCGCCCAAGATGCTGAGGCAAGCCAACTTATCGAATATCTCACAAGTCGCGAATTGAAATGGACTTATGAGTCAAGCGGGGCTATTTTCAGACTCAATTGGCTGCGGTGGCGGGCAATTGGTCGGCAAAACCGGCACCGGTACGGCGCAACTCGACCACGGCCGCCGCGCGGAGCTGTTCGAGCAACGTTCGCTGGGCTGGGTCGGCCGCCAGATTGTTCAACTCCTCGGGATCGCTTTGCAGGTCGTACACCTCTTCGATCTCCCCCGGCTTGAGATAGCGGACATATTTATGCCGTCCCTGGCGGATCGCGATGTACCAGGGGACGTCGTTATGAACCGCATGCTTGGGGTCGCTTTGCAATATCTGCGTCGTGTCGCTGCCGTAGTCATGTCCCAGGTGCTCGTAGAGCACGGTATGCGGCCAAGCCCGTTGCGGATCATTCAGCAATGGCACGATGCTACGACCGTGCATCGTCCAAGGAAGTTCTAGCCCCGCGAGGTCGAAGAACGTGACGACTAGATCGGAGCCGTTGACCGACTGCGGACAAACTTTGCTCTGCGGAAATTTGCTGGGCATGCTCACAATCAGCGGCGAACGATAATTGGCGTCATAGGGAGCGAGCTTGATGCGGCAACCATGTTCGCCCATCGCAAAGCCTTGGTCGGCGGAGTAGATCACGATCGTGTTATCGAGTTGGCCTGATTCTTTGAGCGCGGCCATCACACGCCCCACCCCTTCGTCGACAGCCAGCGCGCACTCGTTGACCTGTTGCACCCAGGCGGAGAAGGTCTTGGCTTTTTTCGCCCCTTCCTCGCCAATCTGATTGGCCACATTGCGACCGACGATCGGTTCGCCGTCGGGGCCTTTCGCCCACGCTTGGGTCTTGTCGAGATACGAGGGCTTGTTCGGTCGCGGCGGAAACATGTCGGCCGGTGGCGGGACTTGATTCCCATTATAATGTCCCACGTGACGCGGCGCGGGGGTCGTGGGACCGTGCACGGCGCCGTAACACAACCACAGGTACCACGGCTTCTGCGTGTCGCGATGCTCGCCGCGAATATATTCGCAGGCCCAGTTCGTGTAGTTGTCGGTGGCGTAGCCTTCCTGGGATCGCTCCTCGCCGTTGAACGCGAGCAGTTGCTTCTCGTAATAGTTGCCGGCATTTTTTGGATGCTTGGGACGGTTCCACACGACCTGATAGTCCCAATCGCGACCGTACCCGGCGTCGACACCGGTGTGCCATTTGCCAATCTGAGCGGTGTGATAGCCCTGTTTGCGAAACACACTGGGCCAGAAAGGACACTGAGCCGGGTCATACGTGCTGCCGGGATAATCGCCGACCATGCGCATCGACTCGATGCCGTGCGGTTGACGACCGGTGAGCAACGTGGCGCGCGAGGGCATGCACCAGGAACCGAAATAGCACCCTTCGAAGCGAATGCCCGACCGGGCCAGCGCGTCAATATGGGGCGTGCGAATCCAAGGATACGAGCCCGGGTAGCAACCGACCGTTCTGGTCGACTGATCGTCGGCGTAAATAAAGAGGATGTTGGGACGCTTGTCGGCGGCGTTCGCCAGCGCAGTCAGCGTCAGCAAACAGAACAGGCTCAGCAGACCGATGCGAAGAGAGCGTGACATGGCCGGTATACCTCGCGCGAAAAAAACAAGGAGCGACAATATTTCGATTTGCCGGTGATGACTATAGCACGAACCGATATGCAAAGCACGTTTCTAGCCCAGGCGTCGACACGCCTTGCCTCGCCACCCGGGGCATGCGAGACTCTTGCCCTGGGGTGCCGTACCGGTTGTTGACCAAGGCGAATCGTTCATGTCGGTTGAATCTCTGCGGCGCGATGCGTTGGCCATTTGGCATGCCGGGGTGCGAGCCGTCGACTCCGCGCGGCTTGTCATGGCCGCGATGCATGTTGAGCGCGGGCAACTGTGCATCGGCGACCTTGAGCTGCCGCTCGATAAGCTGCGGCGGATTGTTGTTGTCGGCGCGGGCAAGGCCGGCGCGGGGATGGCACTCGGGGTCGAACAAGCGCTCGGCGAGCGACTGCTCGCCGAAAAACATGTCAACGGTTGGGTCAACGTTCCGGCCGATTGCCTGCGCCCCACCCAGGTCATCAAGCTGCACGCGGCACGCGACGCCGGGGTGAATGAGCCAACCGAGGCCGGCGTTCAGGGGAGCCAGGAGATTCTCCGGCTCGTCGAGTCGCTCGGGAGTGACGATCTGTGTCTCTGCCTCATTAGCGGCGGTGGTAGTGCGTTGCTCCCTGCTCCCGTCGAGGGCATTACGTTGGCCGACAAACTGGCCCTGACTCGATATTTGAGCGGTGCGGGTGCGAACATCGCCGAGCTCAATACGGTTCGCAAGCAACTCAGCCGGATCAAGGGAAACGGACTGGCCCGAGCTTGCCGAGCCGGGCGACTCGTGTCACTGATTATCTCGGACGTGTTGGGGGACCCACTCGATGTGATCGCATCGGGGCCGACCGTGCCGAATCGCTCGACGCCGCAAGACGCCCTGGCCGTGCTCGATCGATTGGGCGCTCGCGAGGCGGGCGTGGCTCCAGAAGCGTACCACGTTATCGAACGGCAGTGCTCGCAACCCGCGGCCGCCGCGCCCACGACCGAGGTCACGAATCTGGTCATCGGCAATAACGCCACCGCCGTCGATGCCGCGGGGATCGAGGCGGTTCGACTCGGTTACTCGCCGGCACTCATCTCGTCGCGGGAACTCGAAGGACAAGCCCAGGCGATTGGCGAGCATCTGGCTCATATGGCGCTGCACATGCGCTCGCAGAGCGGGCCCGACTGCCTGATTAGCGGCGGCGAGCCGGTCGTGAAACTGGTGAGCAGCGAGCGACGCGGCCGCGGCGGCCGTAACCAACAACTCGTGCTCGCGGCTCTCGACAAGCTCGCTCAGCAGGGGGGCGCGGAACGGATCGTGATCCTCAGCGGCGGCACCGATGGTGAGGACGGTCCGACCGACGCCGCCGGCGCAATCATTGATGCTCACACGCACGAGGCCGCCCAGAGAGCCGGCCTCGTGCCGCGAGACTTTCTCGACCGTAATGATGCCTACAACTTTTTTGCTCCGCTCGATGGGTTGATCAAAACCGGACCGACCCATACGAACGTGTGTGACGTTCGTGTGGTCGTGATCGACAAACCGGACCCTGCGTGAGCGTGATGATATGTGCGAGACCGGTACGAGACAGATCGGCTCAGGTAGCGAGTGACCTTTGTAAAGGAATGGTTTATGTCGAAGGCGCGGTCAATGGGGGTTCGTCTGCGAGAGATGCTGTGTGGATATTGGACCGCACAAGCGATTCATGTCGCGGCTCAGCTCGACGTGGCGACGCACTTGGCGGCCGGAGCACTCACCGCCGAGGAATTAGCCACGCGGGTCGGTGCTCATGCCCCGACTCTGTATCGCGTGCTGCGTGCCCTGGCCTCGGTCGGACTGTTCGCGGAAGACGCGACCGGGCGATTCTCGCTCACCGAGCTCGGCGAGTACCTGCGCGACGACGTGCCCCACTCACAACGGGCCGTCGCGCTCATGATGGGGAACGAACACTATCGCGCCTGGGGCGAGCTGCTGCACAGTGTTCGCACCGGCGAATGCGCCTTCGAGCACGTTTATGGCCAGAACATATTCACGTACATGCAATCGCACGCCGAGACCGCGCAGATATTTGATCGCGCGATGGTCGGCATTCACGGCCGAGAAACCGCCGTCATGCTCGCCGCTTACGACTTCAGCGCCCTTGGCACGCTCGTCGACGTCGGCGGAGGCAACGGCTCGCTGTTGATCGAAGCCGTGCGGCAAAACCCGCGACTACGCGGCGTACTGTTCGATCAGCATGACACGATTGCCCGCGCACAAGCGAACGTGGTCGACAGCGGTGTCGCCGATCGATTGCAATGCGTCGCGGGGGATTTTTTTCGCGCCGTGCCGTCGGGCGGCGACGCGTATCTCTTGCGACATATTATCCACGATTGGGATGAGCCACGCTGTCAGTTGATCCTCGGCAACTGTCGAGCGGCCATGAACCGTGACGGGCGGCTGTTGGTCATCGAGGCGGTCATTCCGCCTGGTAACGAGCCGCACTGGGGCAAGTTCCTGGACCTGAATATGCTCGTGGTGCCGGGGGGCAAAGAACGGACCGAGGCCGAGTATCGCGCGCTGCTGGGTTCAGCGGGGTTCGAGTTATCGCGCGTCGTGCCGACTCAGGGAGACGTGGCCGTGATCGAAGCTCGACCGGTGTGATGAATTAGATGGCCCAGTGCTCAAGCCGGTAGAGCATCTCAACAGCGAGCCAAGCATTTTCGGGTCCGCCAATGCGCGACACAAACTCCGCGATCTCGTCGTTGCGGAAGTCATCCCCTTCGATCAACAGACGACGAAGCTCTTCGGCACTCAAATCAGCGACGGGGATCACTTCGTCCATGGTACGACCCTTGCGAAAACACTCGGATGAGCCAGTTTGTCACGCCTCATGCGTGGCTCTAAAATAACGAATCGGCGCTCGACACCGGGTGTGGCGAAGCAAATCAGCGCAACTTTACCGACCTTACCAAAGCTAGCACCCGCATAACCGTTACAGTCGCGCCATGGCGAACGTGACGGCAACTGTTTTTCCATCCGCATCGACGACACAAGCTTTACAGGCCCACGAATCGAATCAAACTCGAATGAAGAGCAAACGATGCAATCGCCCAATGCGACATCCGCCTTAAACTCCTTACTGGACCGTGAAAGTGTAACATGATGACGATGGCCAAGACGTTGTCGAAGATGGGACTGGTCATACGCGGCGACGATTTGATCGACGATCGTCGGCACCATCCGCGCCAGCCGTATCCCGAGCGGCAATGGCTCAATGCTTGTCCCGAGGCCGACGACGGCGCGGACGCCTGGCGCGAAGTACGGTGTCATGACGTGTCGGCCGAGGGGTTTTCATTTTGGTACGCGATCCGGCCCCAGTCGTCGCATCTGGTGCTATCGCTGGGGGAAACGGGCTCCGAGGTCGACGTGCTGGCCGAGGTCAAGCACACGACCGAAGTGAGCTGCCTGCAAGACAATCTGTACCTGGTCGGGTGCCGGATTTTGCGACGTTCGGCGTAACACGTTGACCCCTGCGGGGCGATGGACTAGGCTAAGCACTGGTCCGTGGGTGGCCGGCGTCTCCGTCGCATGGAACGTCGGCGAACAGGGAATCCCCGTGTGAATCGGGAACGGCCCCGCCGCTGTGACCGGCTACGTAAGTGCTCGTTGCTTCTTTCCTCGCCATTGTGTCCGCGCGACTGATAACAGGTCGTCCGGTCACGAGAAGGCATGCAGCAGCGTGGAAGCCGGAAGTCAGAAGACCTACCCACACGACAAGTCGCGAAGCAACAGGCTGCCAGGGTCGGCCTTTTCGCGAGTGGTGTTTCCATGCCTTCGCTGCTTTCGTCTCGTCGCCTGCGCGCCGAGTCGTGGTCGCTCGACACATCGATCGTGGCCGAACACGCCCGCGTCGAGATTGTCGAGGTCCTCGACCAGGGCTCATTGCGCGCGCACCGCCGGCGTTTCGCGGTCGCGCTGCTCAGCAGTCTGCTTGCGAATCTCGGTCTGATCGCATTTGCCTATCATTGGGTGGAGGCAGACTCGTTTAGCTTTGCCGTCCAGTCGGGTCGTAACTCGCAGGCCGCGATTGAAGCCCGATTTTCGCTCGGCGAATTGACCGACGCCCCGCCGACGCCGCATGAGATCGAGACGAAGCTTGACTTGCCGCGGGCCGAGCAGCGCACGTCACCGGACGCGAAGTCGCAACTCACGGCGCTCGAGCTGTTGCGCCCCGAGCGTCGCGTTGCCCAGGCTGTCGAGCTGGCGCAGAAGCCGGACGTACGGCCTGAAGAGCCGCCGCGTCTGGACGTGGCGCCGGCGCATATTGAGCCGCCGGGGAGCTTAGCCTTGCCCCATGATGTGGCTCCGCCGTCGCTGGCCCGCGCGGATCGCAACCCGCAGGTTCAGATTGAGAAGATCGAGCAGTCGGTGGCTTCAGCAGGCTCGGTGGCCAGCGTGGCCGAGCAGGGCTCGAACTCGAACGATCCGCCGCGCCCGCTCGTCAATCCTGCACCCATCTATCCTGCCGAGGCCTTGCAGCAACGGCTTGCCGGCCGGGTCGTGCTGCGCGTGATGATCGAGGCCAACGGCCGCGTCACGAACGTGATGCTGCAGCAGTCGAGCGGCTCGCCACTGCTCGACGAGGCCGCGCGGGCAGCCGTCGAGCAGTGGCGTTTCGAGCCGACGCGGAAACAGGAGCTTCTCGTCCCGTTCCGCTTCGTGATTCCCGATCAGCCGGTTACCAACTGATCGTCGCGCCACCGTAGCCCGAGATGGCCGCCGTGCCGAAGCCATACGCTTCTTCGTACACTTCGTTGGTCAGGTTTTCGCCACGGACGAACAATTGCAGTCGCCGCGAGACATCGTAGGTCACGGCCGCGTTGACGAGCAGATACTTGTGCAGCACGACCGTGGGGGCCGGGAACTGCGTAAAGTCCTGATCGAAGCGGTTGCCCACGTACAGAAATGTCACGTTCAGATTGAGCCGATTGGCGAGCATCTTCTGATTCAAGATCAGACTCATCCGATCGCGTGGGCGGCGGAGCAGTTGCTCGCCCGTGTTCAGGTCGCGCGTTTGCAAATGCGTGTAGGTGAGCGTCGCCGTCGCGTTGTCGGTTAGTTGGGCGAAGCTCGACACCTCGACGCCATTGCTGTAGGCGCGGCCGGTATTAAAGTAGGCCGGAAAGTTGTAGTTAATCAGATTCGTGAAGTCGTTGCGAAAGTACGTTGCGCCGAGCACCAGATCGCCGTCGGCCAGCGGCTGCTCGACGCCCACGTCCCAGCCGGTGCTTTTCTCGGGCTGGAGATTCGCATTGCCGGAGAACGGGTCGTAGAGCTGAAAGATCGTAGGCGCCTTGAAGCCCGACCCCGAGCTGGCGCGAATGGCCGTCTCGCTATAGGGGAGTCGATACAAGGTCGTCACACGATACGTGTTGGCCAGCCCCGCCTGACTGTAATTGTCTTGCCGAGCGCCGACGGTCGTGAACCAGCGATCGCCAATGTTGATTTGGTCTTGAAAGTACACGGCCGTGTCGCGTAGCTGGCGATGCGGTTGCCCGCCCGCAAAAGGGCCGAAGAACGAAGTGCCGCTGTAACCCGAGTCGCCGTCCTCCTGCTGGTACACCGCGCCACAGACCAGCGTGTTGTTCTCGGTCAGTTTGAGATTGTGCTGCCAGTCAAGATACTGCGTGAAGCCATTGAAGTTGCTGAAGAACGAGTCAAATGGGTTGAGCACGTCGGTCGAGTTGATGTTCTTGCGGTTGTGATGGACCGTGGCGTAAGAAAACTTCTGTTCCCACTGGTCGTCGAGCGCCGCGTAGCGAAATTGCGTGCGCGTGGCGATCTGGTCGGTGAAGTTTTTCGCGTTGGGGTCATCCTGAAACGCACCACCGCCGTTGTCGATGTTGACGTCGGCGCGGTTATAGCGAAACACGAAATCGACGTCGGCGTTTTCCACGGGAGTCCAGCCCATGCGCCCCGCGACGTTGCCCAAGTGGAACGCGTCACGCTCGCTGTTGCCAGGCAGTCGAACGTCGGCGGAAGAAAAGCCTTTCGTATCCAGGTACGAGCCACCCCAAGACGAGTACACTTGCGAATTGCCGCCGCCGATCGTCATCGCCTGCCGCGAGGTGCCGAACGAACCGCCTTGCGCCCCGTACTTGCCTGACACGGGTCCCGAGCCCTTCTTGGTGATGATGTTAATCACACCGCCGATGGCGTCGGAACCGTACAGGGTGCTCTGCGGGCCGCGAATGATCTCGATCCGCTCGATGTTGTCGAGCGACAAGGTCGAGAAGTCGAACAATCGTCCGGTCGTCATCGGATCGTTCAACGGAATACCGTCGAGCAATACTTTCGTCTGTTCGCTCGATGCGCCGCGGATAAACACACTGGTTGCGCCACCGGGCGGACCGGTTCTCACGACGTCGACGCCCGGCAGGGCTCGCAGGGCATCGGCCACGTTGGTAATCTGCCGCTGTTGCATCTGCTCGGCCGTGATGACACTGGTACTCGAACCGACTTGCGAGAGCGGCGTGAGATTGCGCGTCGCGGTCTCGACCAGTGTACTGCCGGGGACACTGCCGCCTTGCGAACCAACTCCGCTCGGAGCGCCCACCACGGTCGTCTCAGGAATTTCCTGTAATGGTGTAGGCGGCGGAGGGGGCGTATCGACCTGCGCCGAATTGAGCGGCGGAGGTGTTGGAGGCTGACTCACTTCACGTGCACGAGTGCGCGGTGCGCTCTCGGCACTTGACTCAGGCTCTTGAGAAAATAGTCGCTGGGCTGACAGACTACCGAGAACCACGGCAGCTAGCAGCGCATACCATCTGCGCAGGATCATTCGAGCTCCTTCCATTCCCTCGCGGAAATGAGCTATGACGGCGCTTCAGGCTAGATATCCTGGCTCGGGATCAACCTTCTGTCGTGCCTTCCCAGCATGCCGTGGCACGCCAGTGGCTTGAACGTGTTGTTCGCAAGGCGTGAGCTTCGACGATTCGCGACGCGTCGAAATGATAGCGGACCTCCGTTGAAAGCCGCTGCTCAGTCATTGCACTCAACTCATTCGCTCGACAGTCGTCTCCCTTACAGTCGCGGGGCGGCGGGAGCTTTTCACTCCACTTCCCTAGACCCTGAAGCAAATAATGGTTTCCGGTCGTCCAAGCGAGCGCATCGAGGCGCTCAATTTACGACCGTTAAAATCATCTTCGGCCGTTATAATCGTTATAATGAGTCCAAACCGAAGCAATTCCGCTGTAAGTTAATCCCACCACCAGCGTTTCCCCTCGGCGAGCTTGAACGTCACACGACGTTCCCTCAGTTTGCCATCGCGGTTGATTTGGACTCGATCGTTCGAGAGTGCCGTATGAGCAAAGTCTTGTCACCGCGATAGCCCTTCGCTCGTTGGATCGATCGTACAGCCCACAGATACGTCCCCCTGCCCCTGCGGCGATGCACATCCCCACCAACACTATCGCCTTTGCAAGCAGCTTGCGTGTCATACGAAGATTTCCCAGCGATCAGGGTTCAGGGCTTGTCTGGCCAACCGTCATTGTAAGGCTTGGCTGGGGCTGCACCTACGTGATTGAGTGTCGAGTCGTCAATGTCCAAAACATCAGCAAGGGGATCGACATTCATCTGATTGAATAGTCACTATTACCTGATGAACCGGCACAATCGGTACCGATAAATTAAGGCGTGTATCGTACTCAAGCGGGCAAGTAGCCTTTGAGCGAACGAGTCTTATGCAGATAAGCGTGTCATGAACATTACGGTCCCACAGTTGGCTAGCTGGTTGAGCGGGCTCGTCGTCTGGGTGGCTTGGTTGGCTGCGCCGCTCATTGTCCAAGCCGAGCCCGAGGTGGCGTCGCCACTCATCTCGTCCGGTTTTTCAGCGCCGGCCGATCCTTCGATTCCCCCACTCTCGTATTTCGATGCGCCCAACGTGCCCGGGGTGGTCGCCGAGTCGGTCGACAAAGGCCAAGCGTCGCCGATCACGGCCGACGATATCCCGGCCGACTCGCGTCGGATCGGCACGCTCGAAAAGGCCTACGATGATGTGGCCAAGCGACTCCAGACGCTCACCGCACCGAAGCCAGATACATTTCCTTCGCACAAGATCACGGGCTTGTAATTGATTACCGCCTTAGGTGGTCCGCAGTTGCAGTGGGGGTGGGCAGATCA
>CAYLYE010000047.1:0-31099 GCA_964387325.1 uncultured Planctomycetaceae bacterium | reverse complement strand
CAACCCTACCCTTATTGACCCCCGAAATCTGTCCAACCATCGGGGTCCACCTCACCTTGCTCTCGGGCTTGCTGCATCAACGCCCCGGCTTGAGCCGTAACCCATGTTTCTTTGGGATGCAACGTGGCCGGGGACAGAATGACTTGTCTCGTCTGCTGAGGTTACCCGGCATGGAATTGAAACCCGAACCCGAGCCCGCCGCCAGCGGCGATAGCAGTCCGCTCTGTGCTCAAGTGCTCGAACGGATTCGCAGTTCGCTCGAAGGGCTGCGTTTCGGCTCGGTCACGATCGTTGTTCATGACGGCAAAGTGGTGCAAATCGAACAGAGCGAAAAAGTTCGGTTGTGATAGCGGGGTGAGGTTATCGCTCGAGATAACCGATCATAGAGAATAACCGATGTCATTACGCATCGATTGACAATTGAACTGCTGTGCCGACCGGAACACCGGAGGCGCACTGCGATAGGCTCGATGAGCCGCGCTGTGTGCCTCCGGTGTTTTTTTTTGTCGAGCGATGTGTTGACGGATGCGTAGCAGTTTGTGAGTCAATTATTCAAACCCGAAACATGTGACTCGTGAGGTGTGCAATGCGTGGCCCGTGTTGTTGTCGTGACGCGATGTCGTCGCGCTTGATTGACCACTTCACACTTTGCCGAGTTCACGACACATGTTCACCGATCTTGCACCCACCATCCTCTCGTTGAGCGACGCGCGGCTTGCACAGGAAGTGCGCCGCTCGCTCGCCGAACTTCATTTTCCCGCAACTAGCCATTTGACGATTACGGCCAAGGAGGGCCACGTGACTATTCAGGGCCATGTTTCGATCTTTCACATCAAACAACGGATCGTGCATCGAGTTCGGCAGGTCGCAGGTTTGACGCGGCACGACGATCAGATCGCGGTCAGTACACCTCGGGACACCGCACGGCCAGGGCTCGCAACATTCGCACGGCTGGTACTGCTGGCGATCATCGGACTGTGGTCGGAAGCGAGTTTCGCCCAGTCGCTGGAGTCGTTGCCGCCTGTCACGTCGGTTGAAGCAACCATCGGCGAGGTGCAACCCACGGCGTTTCAACACGTGCTGCCCACTCAAGCCCCGCCCAAGCCACCAGCCGAAGGTGGTGTGCCCAAGTCGAGCGACAAGAAATCGAGCGACGCGAAAAACGCCGGCGACTGGGTGGACATGTCAAGCGACAAGTGGACCGTCAAACTTGGTGGTCACGTGCAGCTTGACTATGTGAATTTTGCGAACCACAGTCCGGCCATTGTCGGGGCCCAGGACTACTTCGAGTTTAGGCGACTGCGGCTGGTCGCCGATGGCACTGGTTACGGAATGTTTGACTTCCGTTTGCAAATGACGCTTGAGCCCGAGCAGGTGAATTCGACCGACACCACGATCACCGCCCCTCAAGTGAAAGATGCTTATTTCTCGGCGAACGAGATTCCGTGGTTTGGTCGCTGGCGGATCGGCAATTTCTTCGTGCCGTTCGGCTTAGAGCAGGTCACCAACGACACGAACAACATCTTCATGGAACGCTCGATTCCCACGCAAGGAATTTTCTGCGCCGATCGTGAAGTCGGTATGGCGTTGTACAACTGCAATGACCTACAGACAGTCACTTGGTCAGGCGGCATCTTTTTTGACAGCATCAGCGAAGGGGCCAAGCAACGTGTCGATGACAATCAAGGCTATCGCCTAAGCGGCCGACTCACGTGGCTGCCATACTACGACGAACCGTCGAACGGTCGCTACTTGATTCACACAGGTTGCGGCATTTTGTACACCGACGACCAGGACAATCGCGTCACGTTTCGTGCTCGCCCGCAGGTGCGCCTCGGCCCGACGCTCATCAATAGCGGCAATCTCCAAGCCGATCGCTACACCATCGGCAACGTCGAGGGGGCGATCGTCTGGGGACAAGTAACCCTACAGACGGAGGCGTACCTTGGCAATGTGAACATGCTCAATGGCAACGACCAAGTGGTCTCGGGTGCGTATGCCCATCTGAGCTATTTTCTCACCGGCGAGAACCGCGTGTTTGAACGGTTTGGTCAACATGGGGCGCAATTTGCCCGTAATCAACCATTCAATAACGTGTTTTGGGTTCCAGGTGGTATTAGTTGGGGCGCCTGGGAAGCCAAAACCCGTTGGTCGCATCTCGATCTCACCCAGGTCGGCGCCGGCATGTACAACGATGTGACCGTCGGCTTCAACTGGTACTGGTCCGATCGCACGCGCGTCATGTTCGATTGGATTCATCCAGTCACGAATGCCCAAACCGTGTTCGGCGCCACGACCGCCGACATTCTGGCCATGCGTTTCGATTTCAACTGGTAAGCACCGTTAGTCACACTCCTTGTCACGATCTTTGAACACCACTGCTCTCGCGCTCTCCCCCCGAATCACGGAGGTTCCGATGTCACTGTCCACTCGCCGTACGATGTTGTTTACGCTCTTGGCACTTATCGCCGCACTGCGACGTTCCCAGGCTGCCGGGCTTGGCTGTGCTCATTGCCGTTGCACGACCGGCTGCCAGAAGATTTGCCGCTTGGTCTGTGAAGAGAAGAAGGTGCCAGTCAACTGCTGGGGTTTCAAGTGCGAAGATTTTTGCCTCCCCGGCCCTGGCACGCCCGGTTGCAAACATTGCGAGCAGGTGTGTGCCGAGTGCGATCCGCAAGACAAGTCGGGCGTCTGTGTCGTGCCCAAGCGATTCGTGTGGCTCGACTGGATCCCGGGCTGTGCGGGAGGCGTGGGGACCAAGAAGAAGCTTATGAAAAAGGTGGTCACCAAGACGGTCCCCACGTACAAATGGGTCATCGAAGACTGCTGCCCAGCGTGCGAAGACAAGGTAGCTCGGGCCACCGTCCGGCCAGGAGCCGAGATTCCGGATCCACCGGCGATTGCCGGAGCGAAGCTGCTGTATGATGTTCCCTCCGAGGCCCCGCTCCCGCCCCAGTAAACACCATCGACTCTATACCTGAAACACTCACGCCATCCGTGTCGACCCACGCTGCCGAGGTTCCTGTCGTCGAATGGCGTGAGGCGTTTTGAAGGCAGGTAAGGTGTCAGAAGGCAGGTAAGTGCAGGAACCAATTTGTAGGCGGCAGTCAGAAAGTGTGTCGCTGGGGCGGTCGAAATGTGTAGCGCGGATTGGATTAGTTACCTGGGGTTGTGTGATTCAGGAAGTAACAATCAGGCTAAATGTGCGGCGCGACGGCGGCGTTTGGCATCTTTGCAGGCGATAACTTTCGCCCTTCGTTTCCAGGATGTGGCAGTGGTGCGTCAGCCGATCGAGTGCAGCGCCGCTGAGTCGCCCAATACCGAACACTTCGGTCCAGTTCTCGAACGTTAGATTGGTCGTCTGCGTTCATAGGCCGTGGCGATCACGTCGAACAGCAGCTCAGCGCCCGCCTTGGAAGCCGGCACGTAGCCATCTTCATCAGCGGGGCCTTAGTCCCACGCCGTCACGTCTATGGGCTGCTTGCGGGAAGGTGGCTCGATGGTGACTGGCTCGCCTTTCTCCAGCTTGTGGGGCGATTTCCAGCACCAAGGGCGTCCAGGATTCCATGCCGGTGGCTTTGATATGATCCTGTCACAAGTGATGAATATATCCCTTGGTATCGGCCCGAAGATCACGCCGCCGTACATCGCTCATTGGGTGTTACCCTCTGAGATGGTGTACAGGATACACCCAATATAGGCCCTTATCTGACACAAGGACGCTCACAAACCCCGTAAAACACGGTGTATTTAGCGTAAGTGCATGAAAAAAGCCAACTTACGACGATGCGTAAATTGGCTTTAAGTGGAGGCGGGAGGACACCAATAGAACTTTTTGCCGCAGGAGTAGCGGGCTGGGAACATGATACTCTAACCGTGTTCCATTCGCTTTTGTCGGTGTAACTCATTTTTGGCAAATGACATGGGTGTCGCGTGATGTATCGCTGTCCAAGTTGACCGGCCGAATGGTCTGGAAAGAAGCTCCCCCGAGCATTCACATCACGGACTCGTCGAGTAAGGCTCCGAGTCGTCGCAAGACTGCGAATTCGCGATTCTGAGCAAACTCACTCGCATCCGTACCAGCCTGGGGCTTGTCTTTTCCCCATCAGCCGTTACTCTGAGCATCAAGTAACCGTGGTTACATATCTCAGGAAGGCAGAATGGTTGTGGGAACCGGAGAGTCACTCATTCAGGCAGACGCGAAGATCGGTCCGAATTACACGCTCGGGCAACTCGTCCGTTACGCCCTGCAACTCGGCACGATCGGTTTTGGCGGTCCCGTGGCGCTTGTCGGCTACATGCACCGGGATCTCGTCGAGCGCCGGAAATGGATCTCAGAAGCTGAGTACAAAGAAGGCCTGACACTGGCACAGCTCATGCCCGGTCCACTCGCGGCACAACTTGCGATCTATCTCGGCTACGTTCATTACAGCGTCCTCGGGGCAACGCTCGTCGGGATTGCCTTTGTCATCCCATCGTTCTTGATGGTGCTGGCGCTGGGCTGGGCCTACGTCGAATTCGGCGGTATCAGTTGGATGCAGGCCGTGTTCTACGGGGTGGGTGCCAGCGTAATTGGCATCATTGCGATCAGTGCGTACAAACTGACACAGAAGACCATCGGCACGAACGGGTTGCTGTGGGCGATCTATCTCGCGAGCGCCGCCACAACCATCATCACCGAGTCAGAGAGCATTCTACTCTTCTTGGGAGCCGGTCTGATCGTCTGGGCGGTCCGCACGCCGCCCTGGAAAAAGGCATCCCCTATTGCGGCCAGCGTGGCTCCGCCGTTCCTTCTCGCTGCTGCTCCCGCAGCCAAGGCAACGCTGAACGAGTTGCTGACGCAGATCGCGATCTTCTTCACGAAAGCCGGAGCCTTCGTCTTCGGGAGTGGGCTGGCCATCGTGCCGTTCCTCTACGGCGGTGTGGTCAAGGAGTACGGCTGGCTGAATGACCGCGAGTTTCTTGACGCGGTCGCCGTGGCGATGATTACGCCGGGGCCAGTCGTTATTACGGTTGGGTTCATCGGCTACATCGTGACCGGACGTGGGACCGATTTCTGGACTGGCTGCGCCGGAGCTTCCGTCGCCGCCCTGGCCACATTTCTCCCCTGTTACCTGTTTACGATCATTCCTGCACCGTACTTCAAGAAGCACGGCAAGCGACCGGGGATCGTGGCGTTCGTCGATGGTGTGACATCGGCGGCCGTGGGAGCAATTGCCGGAGCGTGCGTGGTGCTCGGCCGGCGCACGATCTTTGAAAGCGGCTGGACGCCGGAAATTCCCAAAGTTGTGATGCTCGTTGTGACGCTCGGATTGTTGTTGAAGTTCAAGAAACTTTCGGAACCGATCGTCGTGCTCGGAGCGGCGGTCATCGGCTTGCTGATTTACCCGTTGGTGCATCCGTAACCGGGAGTGACGTGGTGACGAAGCCGTGGTTGTTGTTGGCCTATCGAATTCCACGCGAGCCGACTGCCGGCCGCGTTTACGTTTGGCGGAAGTTGAAGCAATTGGGCGCGGTGTCGATTCAGGATGCGGTGTGGACGTTGCCTCGCACGCCGCGCACACAAGAGCAATTCCAATGGTTGGCGGCGGAGATTTCCGAGTTGGGGGGCGAGGCGATGTTGTGGGAAGCCGAGCAACTCTACGCGACGAATGAGGGCGGCTTGCGGCAACAATTTGTCGAGCCGGTCGAAGCCGAGTATCAAGACATCCTCAAGTTGCTCAAACGCAAGAAACGTGATCTGCCGGAATTGTCCAAGCGGTATCAGCAAGCCCTCGCACGAGACCACTTCCAATCGGAGTTGGGACAGGCCGTTCGCAACCAGTTGTTGTCGATTCAAGGGAAAGGCCAACCATGAAGTGGGTGACGTGGGAAAACATCGGTGTGGACCGCATGGCCTGTGCGTGGCTGATCCGCAAGCACGTCGATCCTCAAGCCGAGTTCGTGTTTATTCCGCGAGGCGCGGCGATCCCAGCAGGTGCCGAGCCGTTCGACATTCCGGGCGTCGCGTTGTCGCATCACGACGGCCACTGTTCGTTCCATGCGTTCCTGCGGAAGTACAAGCTCAAGGATCGTGTGCTCGAACGGATTGCTCGCATCGTCGATGAAGCGGACACGATTCAAGAGGTCTCTGTTGAGCCAGCAGCGGCGGGGCTGGACCTGATCTGCGAAGGGCTGCGGCTCGTCAGCCCGGATGATGACACGGCGTTGAAACATGGAACCCTGATTTACGACGCACTCTATGCGCGTCTGGCTTCTGAATAGGAGTGTTGAACATGAAGTGGATTACTCGCGAACGTCCGAAAATTGACCGAGTTGCTTGCCCGTGGCTGATTGCTCGATTCATCGAAGCGGATGCCGAGTTTTTGTTCGTGCCCGCCGATCAAGTGGTGCCACAAGCGAACGCGACGGGGGCGATTCCCTACGATGTGCCCGGCGTGGAACTGACTCACGACGGGCCGCTGTGCAGCTTCGACGCGATTCTGAAAAAGTACGGGCTGACCGATCCGGTGCTGCTCGATCTGGCCGTCATCGTTCGCGGAGCCGACACGGCTCGACCGGACTTGGCCCCGCAGTGCGCTGGACTGCTGGCGATCTCGTTGGGGCTGTCGCACAATTTTTCAGACGACCACGAGCAATTGACTCACGGCTTCGTGATGTATGACGCGCTGTACTCGTGGCTCAAGCACGTCCGCGACGAGAAGCACGACTGGAATCCGCAACGGCTTCCGCAGTGACGATCGCAGTGAGCCACGGCTGCTGTTGGTCAGAGTGAATCGTCTCACAGCCACTCGGAAACTGCGTTCGTCATCGGAGCAGAGTTAGAGGAAGAGGCGCTAAGCCTCGCTTGGAAAAGCGGGACGGAGTCCTCAGCGCCAGTTCGCGTGGGTCTGATGATTCCTCGGCGTTGTTGCCACCCCAAGTGATGTGCAGACCGACGTAGGTGAGCAAGTCGGGAGTTCCGTGGTTGCGATCGTGGAAGCTCCGACCGAACGCCGTTTGCAACGCCACATTTTTGTGGAAACGGTATTGGAATCCCACATTGAAAAACGTGTCGTCCGGATCGGCACCACGCGGGAAGGCGAAGCCGCCAACTTCTCCCAAGACCTTCAGATTCTCGGAAACGTCCAATTCTCCGGCCAGACCATAGTGCCAACTGTCGTTTTTTGGATCATCAAAGGTGTGGTTGTAGCCCACTTCAGCGTAGGTGAGCAGCTTGTCATCGAAGAATCGGTGAGCAAGTTGCAATGGCAAGTCCAGTTCATAGCGACCGTTCCCCAGGAAGTGATCGCTGTCTCCCGTGGGCACGAGCAGTTGTGGATAGACCGAGGCCATCAAGCCTTTCTCGTCCACGCCCAGAAAACGATATTTGTAGCCGAGTTGGATGTCTCCCAGTCCGCCATGAGCCGCGCCGTCTTCCGGGTCGGCAATGATCCCCGGAATACTGATCTTCCACTGGTTATTCTCCAGGTAACCATAATTGATATTCAGGCGCGGCAAATCTTGAGTGAAAATGTGGCTCGACGCCCGGATTCCGTGGGAAACATTCACCTCCCAGCCATTCCGGCCGGGAGTCAGCGGGTCATTGGTGGAGAGTGGATTGCCGGCGTGCGTCGTCGCACACAGCGCGAGACAAAGCCCCAGCCAAGCGAGCCAAATGGCACGCCGACTCCGCCAGCCAAGCCATAAATGTTTTTTATATTGTCTCATCGCTACTCGCACGGCAATCGCATTTATCCTCATGTTCATCGACAGGCAAGCCGGTGGGCGGCCACAGATTCGACACACTATTAGTGTTTTCTAATCAACGCCTAATTGAGTTCCAGCAAGCGACCGGGCATGATGAACAGGGTCGCGGCTCTGGATCGATCACACACACCGTCAAGAAATCGGAGACATGCCATGAATGAAATTCGCGGGTTCAAATTGCGTTGTCGGGCCTTGAACATTCTCAAGGCGATGGGACTCCTGCTCGTCGTGTCGGCGGCGACGGCGGCCGACAGTCCAGACAAGCTGCCGAAGGCATCGCGCGCATTCGTCACGGATTGGAACGGAGACACGGTTTCCGTGGTTGATCCCGTGGCGGGTCGGCTCGTGGCTCAGGTCAAGACCGGGTTGAAGCCGCATGGAGTGGGGATCGCGCCGGATGGCAAAACGGTGTACGTCTCCAATGAAGGGGACGGCACGTTTTGCACGATCGACACGCTCACGAACAAAGTCACTAAGACGATTTCCGTGGGAAAACTGCCGAACCAACTGGAAGTGGGCAAAGACGGTCGGTACGTGTTTGTGACGCTCAATGGCGAGGACGCGGTGGCGATTGTGAACGCCAGCACGTGCGTCATCGAACGCAAAGTGCCGGTCGGCCGCGCGCCTCATATTCCCTTGCGCAGCGCGGATGGGAAAACGATTTACGTCACCAGCGAAGGGGACATGAAGGTCGTGGCGCTGGACGCGGAGACGTGGTCCGTCGAGTCGGAGACGCCGGTCTTCGGTTGGCCTCGTGTGCCCGCTCTGAGTCGCGACGGGACGAAACTGTTTCAGACGGTTCGCTGGCTGAACGGTGCGTTGGTGATTGATACGGCCAAGCACAAAGTCGTCGATCGCATCGCGCTGGGGGAAACGAAGTTCGCTTCCGAGGGCAAAGACGCCCACGGGATCGGCCTCACTGCGGATGGCTCACAGATTTGGCTCTCGACACAAACAACCGACTTGGTGACTGTGCTCGATTCATCCACCTATCAAGTTTTGGGAAGTATCCCGGTTGGTCGTGACCCGAACTGGCTCGACTTCACGCCCGACGGAAAGTTGGCCGTCGTGAGCAACACCGGATCGAACGACGTGAGCATCATCGACGTGGCCCTGCGAAAGGTGGTGGCTACGGTCAAGGTCGGCCCCTCTCCAAAACGCCTCACGGTCGGCCGTGTGGCGATCAATGCGGTCCAGTAAGAGCCATGCACTCCCACAAGACGGAGGATTATTGTGAAATGTTATTCCGTCGTCAGGAGTCTGTCTTTCTGTGTCACACTTGTTGTGGCAGCGGGATGTTCGGACCTCAAACAAAATGAAAAGGTCATTGTTTACACTTCGGTGGACGAGGTCTTCGCCCGGCCGATTGCCGAACGATTTCAGCGCGCGACCGGCATTCAAGTGGAGCTTGTTCCCGACACCGAAGAAACCAAGAGCGCCAGCCTCTTGAATCGACTGATCGCCGAGAAGGGACGACCACGGGCCGATGTGTTCTGGAGCGGCGATCCCATCCGCGCGGCGATCCTTCAGTTGAAGGGAGTCTCCGCGCCGTATCGTTCTCCCCAAGCCGCAGGCATCCCGCCGGAGTTTTCGCAACCCGAATCGCATTGGACCGGCTTTTCGGCGCGGGTGCGAGTGCTGATCTACAACCGCGATCTGGTGCCGAAGGGTCAGGAGCCGCAGTCCGTGCTGGACTTGGCGGACCCGCGTTTCAAAGGCCAGGCTTGCATCCCCAACCCGCTCTTTGGAACGACCTCGATGTCTGCGGCGGCTCTGTTCGCGAAACTCGGCGAGGCCGATGCCCAAAAGTTCTTCGAGGATTTCGCCGCGAACCGGGGGAAAATTCTCTCGTCGAACGGCGAGGTCCGGCGGCGCGTGGCCAACGGAGAGTTCGCCATCGGGTTGGCCGACTCGGACGATTACAACGTGGCCCGAAAAGAAGGAAAACCGGTCGGCGTGGTCTATCCCGATGCGGAAGGCATGGGCACTTTGATCGTCCCGAACTGCGCGGTCTTGATCGCCAACAGCCCGAACCCGGAAGCGGCAAAAAAGTTCATCGACTTTCTGCTCACGCCGGAAACCGAGCAAGCGCTGGCTGAGAGCGATGCCGCGCAGATACCGCTCCGTCGTGACGTGATCGCGCCGGAACACGTCACACGATTAGATCGCCTCAAGCCCATGCAGGTTGATTACGCCGAACTCAGCACCCTGTTGGAAGACCTCACGCGAGGCTACTTGAAGGAATGGGTCGATAGGAACAACCGATGACCCACGCCGAAGAAGAAGGCGTATCGCCGCTATCCATGCCCATTGCACAAGCAAGCCCATCTTGGGTTTGTTGGAGTAAAGATATGAGTGTCAAGAAACGCGGGAGTGTTATCGTCCTTGTTGTAGTGACCGCGCTCTCGGCCGTTCTTGCCGTCTCCAGGCTACGAGGCCCCACTGTATTGGCCGACGGACCAGCCCCGGAAATCATGCCAGCCGATGGCACGAAGCAGGCCCAAGCGCCCGCCCACCCGCTGGATTTTCCGATGGGAGCGGCTACCCCCTCGGAACAGTGCGGGGTATGTCATCAGGCAATCTATCGAGAATTCGCCACGGGGTTTGGGAGTGACCTCAAATACAAGCGCATGATTTACCGGTCTGGGGACAACAAGGTTCTCACGCTTCCGGCCGAGATTTCGACCAGTGTCACCCCGCACGCCGCCGCCGGGGTCGATTCGTTCCCGATTCATGCCAGGGGAGCAGAGGAAAAAGGACGCTCGTGCAACGTCTGCCATTTCCCGGAACCGTTCGAGCTACCCGATCTCGATCTCCTTAAACTTCTCGAACCAAAGGCACGCGCAAGCGAGAAGGAAGTAGGAGGGCTGACGTGCGCCAGTTGCCATCTCACCCCGGACGGGAAAATGCGTGGACCTTTCCGCGTGAAGGCAACCCACCAAACGGTCGAAGATCCGAAGATGAAAACCTCGGCCATGTGCGCGTATTGTCATGCGATGGGTGAGAGAGTGGTCGGCAAACAAACGCAGACGTTTTTAGAATGGCGTGAGGACTTTCATAAACCCGGATTGGGAAGCCAACACTGCCAAGACTGTCACATGCCCCGGACGCTCCGCAAGTCCGCAGAGGACTTTGATGTCCCCGTGCGCGCCGTGGCACGCCACCTTTGGACGGGGGGCCACTCGTTCCAGCGGGTCCAATCGGCGTTGAGCCTCGCAAGCGTCCAGGTTGACGAGGGCCGGCCAGACCTTGAGTTTCACGTCATCAACATCGGTGCCGGCCATTCCGTGCCGACGGGGTCGAACCGCAGAGCGGTCTATCTCGTCGCAGAGATTCATGACGGAAAAGAACTGATCGCGAGTCGGGAATGGATGTTCGCCCCGTGGTTTGGGAACCGCCCGGATGACAAGGCTTTTCTGGAAGAGGACAAAAAAAGCTCGGAGCGCGAGGCGGCGATGGCTGACGCTCAGGGGCCTCACGAAGCACCGATCCGTGCGGGAGAAAGCCGGATTCTGTCTTGGGTGCCCGAACTCAAGGTCGGCCACTACACAGTACGGTCGAGACTTGTTTATGACCTGAACCGTTACAACGACCGCGCTTTCCTGGATGACCAGACTGAGATTTACCGCTCCTCGCTCAAACTCAAGATCAAGGCTGATGAGTGAGGATCGGCCAACGACTGACAGTAGGAACAACCAATGATCTCCGCCATCGCGTTGGAACGTCCGGGGAAATGGCGCGTCGTGGGCGTTGCCGCGCTGCTGCTGGTCGCGGTGCTTCCGGCGGTCCCTCTGTTTTGGCGAACTCTGGCTTCGGGAGAAACGACTTCGCTGGGTGGTGCCTTTGGCGGTGCGCTCTGGAACAGCGTGACCGTGGCCGTGTTGGTCGCGGTGACATCTTTGGTGGTGGGGTTGCCGGCCGGCGTGGTGACGGGGCTTTATGATTTCCCACGGCGACGTGTTCTCTTGGCGTTGCTCGTGCTGCCGGTGCTCGTGCCGTCGTTCTTGTGGGCGATCGGATGGTCTTCGCTGGCCGCTCGACTTGGCCCAGCCGCGACGGCCGTGCTTTCCGGTCGCACCGGATGCGTGGTCGTGTTCTTTGCGGAAATGTTTCCGTTGGTGCTGCTCACGTCTCTTGCCGCCACCGCCGCGTTGTCGGGATCACAGATTGAGGCGGCGCGACTGGCCGGTGGAGAACGGGCGGTGCTCGGACACGCCTGCCGTTACGTCGCGATTCCAGCCAGTCTTGCGGCGGGACTCGGCGGAGTCTTGACGCTGTCCGATCCTGGTCCGGGTCAGATTCTCGGACTGCAAGTCGCGGCGTCGGAAATCCTCACGAGCTTTTCCGCGCTTTATGATTTTGGTTTGGCGGGGCGGCAGTGTACGGCACTGGCGGCACTGGTCCTGATCTCGGCGATGCCGCTGGTTTATCTAGCTGCTCCTCGGTTGGCCGCCGAAATTTTGGGACGCCAATCACGACCCCTCCGCCCGCTGCGGCATCGCCAAATCGCAGTTATCGCGAATGTCGGTTTGACGCTGCTGGTTCTCAGCATCGTGATCGCGCCACTCGCGGGGCTGTTCCTTCCGTTGCTCAACGGTGTCGAATTCCGTCGCGCGTGGAGCGAAGTTTCTCGCACTGGTTTCAATACGCTTGTGTATGCGGGCGGAGCGGGGATGGTGGCCACATTGATGGGCCTGCTGCTGGCTCTCTGTGTCGGTCGCAACCAGCGGTTGCGGACAGTTTGCCTCAGTGTGTGTCTCGCGATTTTTTCTTTGCCCCCGGCGCTGGGAGCATTCGGAATCATCGACTTGGCCACGAACACTCCCGCTTGGGCCGACCCGTTACTTCGCAGCCGAGCGACCGTTTGTCTGGCGCTGGCTCTGCGATTTTTCCCCGTGGTGGCGGTTCTCGCATTGCGAGCCTGGGGCAGCATGTCAGTCTCCTGGACTCAGGCGGCGGGGCTTCACGGCGTTCCGCTGAGCACGTACCTGCGCAAGGTGGTGATTCCGTTTTTGGTTCCCGCCGGAGCGACAGCCTTGTTGCTCGTCGCTCTCTTGGCCACTGCGGACGTGGGGACAGTGTTGCTCCTACATCCACCGGGGAAGAGTTCGCTCTCGCTGACCGTGTTCACGGTCATGGCCAACGCCCCGGAATCGCTGGTGGCCTCGCTGTGCGTGGCTTACGTCGGCTTGGCGGCGGGATTTTTGATCGCCCTTGGGACGATCGCGAGGAGGACTGCGGCATGAACGGAGACCCGTTTCAATTCTGTTCGGTGTCCAAGGCGTACAGCGGGCACGCGGTTTTGTCCGACATATCTTTCACCGTCACTGCCGGCGAGCATACCGCGATCTTGGGAGGCTCCGGCTGCGGCAAGTCCACGGTGCTGCGCCTGCTGGCAGGTCTCGAAGTGCCGACCGCTGGCCGAATTCTTTTCAAGGGTCAAGCGATCTCGGAACCGAACCGAATCCTGACGCCGCCCCACTTGCGAGGCGTCGCGATGGTCTTTCAAGACTTGGCCCTCTGGCCGAATCTCTCCGTGTTGGGCAACGTCCTGTTGGGTCTCTCGGGGACAACGCAGTCCGCGCGTGAGAAACGAATACGAGCCGTGGAAGCGCTGGCCTTGTGTGGCATCGAGCAACTCGCCGATCGCAAACCGGGGACGCTCTCCGGCGGACAGCAACAGCGAGCCGCCCTCGCGCGAGCGATCGCCGCCCGGCCCGCCTTCCTGCTTCTGGACGAACCGTTCTCAGGACTGGACCTGGTCACGAAGACTCGACTGCTTCGCGAGATCGCCGACTTGGCCAACCAGCGGGAGTTGACCGTGTTGCTGGTGAGCCACGATCCGTTGGAAGCAACGACGCTCTGTCGTTCGGCCGTCGTACTGGAAAACGGACGTGTGCAAGAAACTGGAAAGCTGGAGACACTGCTTCGCACACCGCAATCGGAAATGCTCAAAGTATTTCGCGACCACCTGCGGGGGATGCCTTCCGGGATTTGATTCGGCCAGCAGAGATTGCGGCACCGTTGCAGGCGAACGTGATGAATCAGCGCCGCACGGCTCCGGGATTCCGTTTCCGGCCATGTGCGACATCGCGATGATTCGCCGACGCTCTGAATTCATACGTCTGGATGGTTCGTGACGGTTTCCGCTTGCTCCTGATTCGCCTTGAGATGTGGACCGACAGCCCAAACCGGGTAGTCCAAGCCGGCGAGTCGGTTGATTGCCAGCGCCTGGAAAACGAGCAATGCCACTGCGCCCTCGACAATCAGCAGTTGATAGGGTTGTGTGATGATTCCCAGCGCGATGATGAGCGTCGTGGCCCCGGCAGGAGGATGCGAGATGTCGAGAAGTATCATCAAGGCACCCGTCGAGGATAGGGCGAGCGCAGAACAGAACACTCGTGCCAATTCCCCCCCTTCCACGCTCGCAGGTGGATGATGTGTGAGACCGAAAAGCCACAGCGAACCAAAGCCACAGACGATGCCGACCGCGTGGCCGAAGATCGTGTTTCGCGGACTGGACGCGGGTTGCATCGGTTGGTCAAACAACAAATAGGCCGTCGGACCCAGCGATGGAAACACGAATGGTGTGCCTGACATCATGGCAACGACCGCGAGTAAGCCGATCGTCAAGAATCCATTGACGAGCATGAAAGCCGCCCAGACGAGGCGAGGCGGATAACGCTGCAAGAGGGTTGGCAGGCGGAATTGCTCGCAACAGCCGAGCCACTTTCGGCGACTCGATGCCGGCCGTGACGAAGCGGCGGGGGACTTCTCTGGCTGCATGGTGTGTTCCCCTTCCCCAGTCAGATATTCGCGACGAGCGGAAAGTATTCATCGTCCTCATTCTTGCCGCCGTAACCCTTGCCGACTTCTTTCTCGCTGGCGACGAACTCGACCGACTTGATCCACTTGACCATCTTATGGCCAAGTTGGTTCTCGACCCGTAGCCGCAACGGTGCCCCGTAAAGCGACGAGAGCAACTGGAAGTTCATTTCATAGGCGAGGATGGTCTGTTCGTGCAAGGCGTTCTCCAGCGTGAGAGTGTCGTAGTATTCTCCGCCGTACAAGCCCTCTCCAAAGGAGTGAAAGACGACCACTTTCGCTGCGGGCGTGGGCTTTGCCAGTTCCATCAACGTTCGCAGCGGAAGACCACCCCACGCGGCGATCCCGGACCACCCTTGAATGCAGTGGTGCATGGTGATCTGCTCTTGCTTGCCGAGTGCCCGCATGTCGTCCAGCGAAAGTTCGAGTGGGTTCTCGACCAAGCCGCACACACGCAGCCGAAATTCTTGGAAACCACCAGCCTGGAGTTGAATCCATTCTTCCGAGGTCGGTGCCTTGCCGTTAGGCCACAGGCGCGGCGAGATGTCGGCTTGGTTGTAGCGAGCGGATGGTCTCAGTCGTCCGAACAGTAATCTTCCCACTGGCTCGGCCAAGGCTCGCGCACCGTGTTGGATCGCGCGAGGCGAGGTCCACGAAATCCGATGCGCGACGACGCACAACGCCGCCACTCCGGCGATCCCGAACAATCCGAGAATGAGTCCCGACGGCGTCGCATCATCGGTTCCGAGCGCGATGTGATTGGCGTTCCGCATCAGGCCAGTGAGCGCCACCATTGCGACGTGAGGAATCAGAAACAACACATAACCCAGCACGAGCAGAAAGTGGATCGAGCGGGCACACTGGCGTCCTCCGAACAGCCTGGGATACCAACGCAGGCGGTTGTCGAGGGCCGGCGACATCGCCAAGCCCGTCAACAGCGAGAACGGCGCGAGGAGAAACACCACGCTGAAGTACGTCAATTGCTGGAGGGCATTGAACTGATAGAAGCCGTTTGGCTCATCGGGCAGGTGCCATGTGGCGTAGTGAACGAAAACGGACCAAGCGTCGGGCAGTATCTGCCAAGACATCGGCACGAGACGTTTCCAATGATCAGTACACAGCAGCAAGATCACGAAGAGCAGTCCGTTCCCCAGCCAGAAGAAAACACTCAGAAAGTGCCAGTGTCTCGCGATCCCAATCGTGTGGCGGTAGCCGGGCAAGCCGAGCCAAGGGGAGATGTAGCGTGCGTCTTCCTTAGCGATCCAGACTCGGTCGGTCGGAACCGTGAGTGGAGTGAATCGCAACCACTCCGTGCCGCCAGAGCAATGGTCATTCCAGTACAAGCGGGGGTGATCCATGAGGATCGACAACCCACTCCGGAACAGCATCACGAGGAATAGAAAATTGACGTAGTGTGTGATGCGCACCCATACCGGAAAGCCGATGGAGCCGTTCACCACGGACTGAAGCTGCGGATTGTCCGCAATCGTTGGCAACCCGATCGCTAGGAATTGAGTCCAGGCCACCGCGAGCGGAATTAACGCCAAACCAAAAACAATAGCGATCACTCTTGGCTGGACCCAGACACGAAAGCGACGGTCAGCAGGGTAATGGACAGGGTCGTCGATCGGATTCTTGGCTGTCATGAATGGTGATTCCTTGTCTGATCTTGGTGACGATCACGTCTCATCTTGCGCAGCGGCTTTCGCAGGGATGACGAGATGAAAAACAACGGTCAGCCACTGACTGACGCCTCGCACGGCAGACGAACTGTGATCGTCGTCCCTTTCCCGACTGTGCTTTCAACGGCAATACTTCCGCCGCAGCCGCGTACAATCGACTGGCAAATGGACAGGCCCAATCCCGCGCCGCTGCCGTCTCCCCCGCGCGAAGGATCGACTCGGTAAAAGCGGTCGAAAATGCGCGGCAAGTGTTCCGGCGAAATTCCGATCCCGGAATCGGATATCTGAATCGTCGCCTCTACGGCGGTGACACGGTTGCCAACGATGATCCGTCCCATCGGGTCCGTGTATTTGATGGCATTATCGATCAAGTTATAGAAGACTCGAAGCAACTGGCTGCGGTCTCCGATCACCTGACAGGCTGGATTATCGACGAAAACGATGGACACGTCTTTCACTTGAGCAACGAGCCGCATGTTGTTCACAACTTCCAGCAGCACCTTGTCGATGTCCACTTTGTCGCGTTCCGACGGCGATAGGCCCGCATCGTGCCGGCATAGAAACAGTAGTTGGTCTGCGACCCCGGATAATTGGTTGGTTACTTCGAGGATATTTTCCAGGATGTGGCTGTAGTCCTCTTCAGATCGCCGGGATCGCAGCGCGACTTCTGCTTCGTTGTGAATAATTGCCAGTGGGGTACGAAGTTCGTGTGCGGCATCTGCCGTGAATCGCTGTATTTCACTGAAGGATCGTTCGAGACGTTCAATCATCTGGTTCAATGTTCCTCCCAATTCCCCCAGCTCGTCGTGGGGATTGATGACGGCAATGCGGTCGTGAAGCCGATCTGCGGAAATGACCTTGGCCGCTTTCGTCATCTCCTGCATGGGTCGGAGAACACGGCACGCCAGGAAGTATCCGCCGCTGACGGCCGCCAGCAGAGTCAGGGGTCCAGCCAGGAGAAATGTCATGAGAAGTTCATTCAGTTCATGTTCGTATGCCGCCAGTGAGCGCCCGACCTGAACCGTCAATGGGCCGTTCGGCCCTTGAACCCGGACATGGACGATCCGCCAATCCCCTTTTTCTTCAATAGGAATCGTTTGAAGCACCGGGGCCGAGGAATCAGCCTCTTTTGGCGGCAGGGGCCATGCTTTGTCGGCGAGGCGAGGATTGAAGAAGAACCGTTCCCCGCTCGGCATCGTGATCTGAAAGTCGAATCCGGCGTGGGCGGCGAAACGCCGCTCCAACCAGTCTTTTAGGCTGTCGGTTGTTTTAGCTCGGCTCACTTCGGACAGTACATCGGCAAGTTCTTCATTCAGCCCTTGGTCGATTCGCTGCATCAGGTGATGACGCATCATGACGAAGACGACCGTACCAAACACCAGGAGAACGACCGCCAGGACGCCTCCATACCACAGCGTCAGCTTCCACCGTATCTTGAGGCGATTCATCATGCGTCCCTCAAGGCGTAGCCCACGCCACGCACGGTCTGGATGAGTTGCCGCTGGCCAGACTGCTCGACCTTCTTGCGAAGCGAATTGATGTAGACTTCGATCACGTTGGTCCACACACCATCCGGCTCCTTCCAGACCTCCCGGCTAATCATGTCGCGGGTGACGGTCATGTTGCAGTGTCGAAGTAGATATTCCAGTAACTCGAATTCCCGTTGGCTCAGGTCCAGCTCGATGCCATTGCGGACAACCCGGTGAGCCACGAGATCGAGTTCCAAGTTATCGGCACGCAGGATCAATTCTCGGTCGGAAACATTTCGACGTAACATGACCCGCAGCCGGGCGACGAGTTCGGCAAACGCAAACGGCTTGATTAGGTAATCATCGGCTCCGGCGTCCAGGCCCGCCACTCGGTCTTCGACGGCATCGCGTGACGTGAGGATCAGGACAGGCTTCTTGAAGCCCTGTGCCCGGAGGTCTTTCAGGATGCTGAGGCCGTCTCTGCCGGGAAGCATCAGGTCGAGGACCAGGGCATCACAGGGCTGCGTCGTGGCGAGATAAAACCCCTCTTCCCCGGTCAACGCCGAGACGACCTCGTAACCCTCTTCCTCCAGGCCACGGCGCAGACTGTTCTGAAGTCGCTTCTGATCTTCGATGACGAGGAGACGAGCCATTGTTGGAACTACCTTTCCGTCGTTCGTTATCCTCGTATTGAGCACCACATGCCAGCCTACAATGCGCATTAGGGCTTTCTAATCTGACGTTAATGGCTTTCGTCGCACGAGCCGCGTAACAATATGGAGCAGATCAACCTCTACCCCTTTGACATTTTACGGAGGAAGAACCCATGCGGTATTTCATGTTTTCAGTCGCCATTCTGGCTCTGTGTGCGATGGTTGCAATGGCCCAGGCTCCACGGAAGGCATCGAAGTGGGACTTCGAGGATGCGGCCGTGGGCAAGCTTCCGAAAGGATGGTCTGCGGCCAAGACCGGTGACGCTGAAGGGAGCGTCTGGAAGGTCGTGGAGGACACGACGGCTCCCAAGGGATCGAAAGTCCTGGCGCAGGCCGCCGAAAGCCCAGGCTTCCTGTTCAATCTCTGTGTCGCCGACGACACGGACTTCAAAGATGTCGAGGTTTCCGCGTCGTTCAAGGCGGTGAAGGGCAAGACCGACCAGGGCGGCGGGTTGGTGTGGCGATATCTCGATGCCAACAACTACTACGTCGTCCGCATGAACCCGCTCGAAGATAATTTCCGGTTGTTCAAGGTCGTAAACGGCAAACGGACGCAGATCGCCAGCAAGGACAACCTAGAAGTTCCTGCCGAGACGTGGCACGCGATGACCGTGACCATGAAGGGCGACCAGATCGAGTGTGCGCTCGACGGCAAAAAATACCTGGAAGCAAAAGACGGCACATTCACGAAGGCGGGCCGGGTCGGTCTATGGACCAAGGCCGATGCCCAGACGTATTTTGATGATTTCAACGCTTCGGAACTGAAGTGAACAGTGGCCCCGAAACCATCCTCAAACAAAAGGAGGAGTCTCAAGATGTCATTCACAACAAGATGCCTCGCTACCGCGCTGTGCGTCAGCGGGATGTTCGCGACCAAACTCGTTGCCCAGCAGCCCCCATCAAAAGTCCTCGTGGTCAACACCCAGGACGCTTCCGTGTCGGTGGTTGATCTGGCAACGATGAAGGAAGTGTCACGTCCTCCGGTCGGTCCGCGTCCTTACGGGATTGCCGTTTCCAGGGACGGCCGGATCGTGGCCGTGGGCGTTGAAGACGAGGAGTGCGTGAAGTTCTTCTCGTTGCCGGACTTCAAGCTGAAAGGCAAGACCCCGATCGGAAAGATGTTCAACGACCACATCGTGCTGACGCAGGACGGCCGCAGCGTTCTGGTCGCGAATTTCTACAGCGATGACGTGTTGGCAATCGACATCGAGACGATGAAAGAATCGGGCCGCATTACCGGCTGCAGCGCCCCGCACGTGGTGAAATATGGGCCGCTCAAGCAGCGTGCCTTCGTGACCTGCAAGAAGGTGACGGGCATCGCCGTGATCGACCCGGCCAGCCGAAAACTGATCAAATTCCATCAATTGAACGTGAATCCCCGCAGCCTGACCTTCTCTCCCGACGAGTCAAAAGTCTATTTCGGTTCGTTTTGGGTGAACGGCTTTTTTGAGATGGAAACGGAAACCGGGAAGGTCACGCGGCTGTTCGCGTTCGACCCGCCGGCCGACAACAAAGCCGATCAGGAAGTGACGTATCACGGCGTTGAAGCGGTGGGGAACGACATTGTGCTGGCCGCCAACGAAGGCCGGTCGTATGTCGATGCCGTCGATGTCACTACGGGCAAGCTCGTTGACCGATTGCCCGCCTCGAAACCGTGCTGCATCGAACGCATTCCCGGTCCCGCTGATGGGCCGACGCGCGTGCTGGTGAGCAACCTCGGCGATGGCACGCTGGAATTTGTCGATGTTGCCTGCGACGGTAACTTGAGTTCGCGGGGGAAAGTTCAAGTGGGAAAAGCCCCCAAGCGAGTCGCGTTTCTGCCATAGTTCAAACCATCCGTCATCCACTCAAACATGGGAGTCACCATGAGCGATCTTTCTCGACGTAGTTTTCTATTCGCTTCTTCCGGGGCGGCGGCCGGCACGTTCGCCGCGACGGGGCTGCTCGATGCCGCCGAAGGGGACGGGCACAAGCTCGACTTCTCGGCGAGCGGGCTGGTCACGGGGACTCCCAAGCCGCTGAAACACAAAGCGATCCCCGGCTTCCTGAGTGCCGAGCAAATTGCTCCGCACCACACCGCCCATTACGGCGGCGCGTTGAAAGCAGTCACAGCGGCTGACGCTCGGCTGGAAGAGGCCACGAAGTCGGGTACGGCCGTGGACGCTGCCGCCTTCGGACAACTCAAGCGGCTCATCAACAGTCGCGGCAACAGCGTCGTGCTGCATGAAATGTATTTCGACGGTCTCGCGCCGAAAGCAGTTGATCCGGTCGCCGATGTGCGAGCCGCGATTGAGAAGCGATTCGGCTCCGTCGAAAAATGGTCGACCGATTTCACAACCAGCGCGAAGGAAGCCGCCGGCTGGGCGATGCTCGTGCGGCATCCGGTCAACGGCAAACTCTACAACGTCGTCAGCGACGAACACGCGATGGGCCTGCTGTGGATGGCCGTCCCGCTGGTCGTCATCGACGTGTACGAGCATGCCTTCTACATCGACTATCAAAACCGGAAGGCTGAGTACGTTGAAAAGTTCATGGCTCACATTGACTGGAACGAAGCGAATGCTCGCTATCGCTCTGTGCAATCACACTGAATCGAATCGCGTGGGAGTCCTGGCGATGAAACACTTCGTCTTCTGGCTGTGGATCGGCTTCACCATTTTCGTCGGAGTCGCGGCGGCTCACGAGCAGACGCCGAAAGCGAGCAAGCGACCGGTCCCGAACTCTAAGAATGTCATCGCGAAATTTGCGGTCGCACGCGAGGGGGATTTGATGCTGATCCCCGTGGTCATTGGTGAGTCGGAATATCAATTCCTGCTCGACACCGGATCGGTCGCGAATGTTTTGAGTACGTCGTTGGTGGAGAAACTTGGGCCGTTGAAACGGAGTGCGCGGCCATCTCCAAAAGGCTTTCCGCCGATGTATGAAATGCCGGAAGCCACTTTGGCCGGAACCAACCTGTCGGTCACCGGTGATGCGGCGAAAGTCGATCTCACTCCGTTGTGTCGCGCGTCGGGGCATGACATTCAGGGAATGTTGGGGATGACCTTCCTGAAAGACCATGTGATCGAGTTGGATTTTGACGCGGGTTCCGTGGCATTCCTGAACGCCGCTCCGAAAACCGACGCGAAGACTTTTCCTTTGGACCGAGATCCGTTCGGACGTGGAACCGTGCGCCTCGAAGTTCTGCCCAAGAAGTCGATCCCATTTCTCATCGACACGGGGATGGCGTCGCCGGGCGTTGGCGAAATGACAGCAGCGCTGTTCGACGAACTGCTCGAAGCGGAACGCCTCAAAGTCATGAGTCCGAAGATCAAATCGTTGACCGTGGGCGGAGTCGTCAGCAATCGCAAAGGTCAACTCGATGTCTTCCGGCTGGGTGAGTTTGAACATCGGAATCTGCGCGTCAGCGACGGGACTGTGAACGGCCTCGGACTGTTTTACTTGGCGCGCTACAAGGTGACGCTGGATTTTGTGGGTGACCAAGTCTACTTTGAGCGAGGCAAACACTTCTCCGCGCCGTCTCTCTTTGATGCCAGCGGCATGATCCTCTCCCGATCGGATGGAAAAACATTCGTGGACCGCGTTCAACCGGATGAACCTGCCTTTGTCGCCGGAATTCGCGAGGATGATGTGCTGACACATTTCAACGGAGAGCGAGCCAACGGTCTCTCACTCTTCACGATACGCCAATCGCTTTCCCGTATTGACGAAACCGTCAGGCTGTCTTTCGAGCGCTCTGGCGAAAGCCGCGAGTGCCAGTTGTTGCTCAAGAACTGGCAAAACGCCATTCTCGCAAAGTGATCCATCCAGCCCGGAAAGACTCACATGAATCCGATTCGCTTTGCTCTGCGTCGTCCGATCACCGTGATAGTCGGGATCATCGCCATTCTGCTGACGGCGTTTGTGGCGGTGCGTCCAAAAGCGTTTGATGCCGCATTGAAGCAGGTGGGCATTGAGCTGCCTCTCAAGCGGATGCCCATCGACATCTTCCCGGCGCTTAACTTGCCGGTGATTTACGTCTGCCAGCCGTATGGCGGCATGGACCCGGCTCAGATGGAAGGGCTGCTGACCAACTACTACGAGTACCACTTCCTCTACATCAACGGCATTCATCACGTGGAAAGCCGGAACGTCCAAGGGAACGCGTTGATGAAGCTGATGTTCCATCCGGGAACGAACATGGCTCAGGCGATGGCCGAGACCATCAACTTCGTCAACCGCTCGCGAGCCAAGATGCCGACGGGCACGGTCCCGCCGTTTGTCATGCGATTTGACACCGGCAGCGTGCCAGTGGGCTATCTCGTCTTCTCGTCCGAGACGCGCACGATCGCGGAGATTCAAGACCTGGCGCTGATGAAAGTGCGTCCGTTGTTTTCGGCGCTCCCCGGTGTGAGCGCACCGCCGCCGTTCGGCGGGAGCGAACGCAGCATCGTCGTCAGAGCCGATCCCGACCGCTTGCGAGCGTACGGCATCTCGCCGGATGACGTTGTCAACGCGCTCGTGGCGGGCAACTCGGTCAGCCCGTCCGGCAATCTGCGGATCGGCGACAGCTATCCGATGGTCCCGACCAACGCGATGGTCAAAGACATTCGCGAACTCGGCAACATCCCGATCAAAGTCGGCACGGGAGGCCGATCGAACAGCGGAGGGGCTGGGATCGGCATCGCCAGCACCGTTTACTTCCGCGATATTGGCGTCATCGAAGACGCGGCCGACATCGCGACAGGGTACTCGCTCGTCAACGGACGGCGTGCAGTCTACATCCTCGCGACCAAACGGGCAGACGCTTCGACCATGAGCGTCATCGACGAGATCAAAGCCGCGATGCCGAAGTTTCGCGCTGAGGTTCCTTCGGACATCAAGGTCTCATTCGAGTTCGATCAATCCCCCTATGTAACGCGCGCGATCGACAGCCTCGCGACCGAAGGGACTTTGGGAGCCATCCTGACTGGCTTGATGGTGCTGCTCTTTCTGCGGGATTGGCGCAGCGCGATCGTCGTGGTGCTCAACATTCCGCTGGCGATCGCGGCCTCCATCGTCGGTCTGTGGTTGTGCGGCCAGACGATCAACCTGATGACATTGGGCGGCCTCGCGCTGGCCGTCGGCATTCTGGTCGATGAGGCGACCGTCGAAATCGAGAACATTCACACACAACTGCGGCACACCAGTTCCATCGCCAGGGCCGTGCGGCTGGGTAACGCTCAAACGGCGATCCCGCGTTTACTGGCCATGCTCTGCATTCTGGCGGTCTTCGTGCCGAGTTTCTTTATGCAAGGGGCTGCTCGCGAACTGTTCGTCCCGTTGTCGCTGGCTGTCGGCTTCTCGATGATCGCGTCGTACATTCTGTCGAGCACGTTCGTCCCGGTGTTATCGACGTGGCTGCTGCGAGGCCACTCAACTCCGAGTGCCAGCGCTTTGTCAGCCGTGCCGCCTCACACAACGACGGCACAAACTACGGCTGACACAGGCATGGCGCACGCTGCGAATCTATACTCGAAGCTCGTTTCCACAGTCGTCAGCCTCCGCTGGCTTGTCGTCCCCTCGTACCTGGTCGTCTGCGCCGCGATGCTGTATTGGGCGAGCGGACGGATCGGCATCGAAATTTTTCCGACCGTGGATGCCGGTGAGTTTCGCTTGAGATTCCGTGCTCCCAATGGCACGCACATCGACAAGACCGAGCAAGTCGCGCTCGACATTATCGACGTGATCAAAGAACAGGTCGGAGAGAAGAACGTCGCGATCACGCTGGGCTACATTGGTACGGTGCCGTCGAGTTATCCGATCAACTCGGTCTATCACTTCTCGCGCGGGCCGGAAGAAGGCTTGCTGCGAATCGCGCTGAAACCAAACTCCGGGATCAGCATCGAGGCCATGAAGGAACAATTGCGGAAAGAATTCCGCGAGCGATTCCCCGATGTGCGGTTTTCGTTCGAGCCGGGGGACATCATCAGTGAAGTCATGAGCTTCGGCTCGCCGACGCCGATCGAAGTCGCCGTGCGCGGCGGTAATCTTGCGGAAAACCGCGAGTACCTCGGCAAGCTGCAAACCGAATTGGCGCAGCTCCCCGCGATTCGCGATTTGCAGGTCGCGCAGGTGCTCGATTACCCGACTGTGGATGTCAAAGTGGATCGCGAGAAGGCCGGAACCAGCGGCACCGACGTCTCGCAAGTGACCCGCTCGATCGTGGCGGCCACGTCCTCCAGCCGCTGGGTCGTGCCGAATTACTGGCCCGATCCGAAAAGTGGCATCGGCTATCAGGTGCAGGTCGAGATCCCGCAACGGCAACTCGACAGCATCGAAGACTTGGGAGCCGTTCCCATTCAACGCGGTTCCGGCAGTTCTCTGCTGCTGCGTGATGTCGCGACCTTGACCAGCGCCACGACGCCTGGCGAGTATGACCGTTACAACATGAAGCGCGAAATCAGTCTGACCGCCAACATTTTCGGAGACGACCTGGGGGCCGTTTCGCGACAGATTAATCGCGTGCTCAGCAAAGTTGTGAAAGAGGACGCGGAGTTACGCGCAAAAAACGCCGCGCCCGGCACGAAGCCGCCAAATCTCACTTACGAACTTCGGGGCCAAATTCCACCGATGCGACAAATCATGAGCGGTCTCGGCATCGGCTTACTGCTCGCGGTGCTGGTCATTTTCCTGATGCTGTCGGCGAACTTTCAGTCGTGGCGATTGGCTTTCGTCACGGTCTCGACCGCGCCTGCTGTGATCGTGGGAGTGGTCTTGGCGCTCTTGCTGACCGGCTCCACGCTCAACATTCAAAGTTTCATTGGAGCGATCATGAGCTTGGGCGTGGCGATGGCCAACGCGATTTTGCTGGTGACGTTCGCGGAAGAGCACCGCCGTCATCTCGCGACGCACCCGCCAGTCCCCGCGACGCCGCCCAAGAAAGGAACTGCCCCTCACACCGCTCGCGAAGCCGCCGTGTTCGGAGCCACCAGCCGCTTGCGAGCCATCGCGATGACCAGTTCGGCCATGCTGGTTGGAATGTTGCCGATGGCCCTCGGACTCGGTGAAACCGGGCAGCAAACCGCTCCGCTGGGCCGAGCGGTCATGGGCGGACTCGTCGCCGCCACGTTCGCCACATTGTTCGTCCTCCCCGCAGTCTTTGCGCTCGTGCAGTCGCGAGCCACGACGAAATCTGCATCCCTTGATCCCGATGATCCCGATAGTGGTAACTACGATGGGATCACGGTAGCAGCCAAGTAATTTCCCTCTCAATTGAGCCTTCGCATGAAAACCTATTCGTGGATTGTTTTGTTTGCCTCTGTCATGTCCGTGTTGTTGACGGGGTGCGGTCCCGCCGGGACGGCCACTTCCTCATCCGTCGAATCCACTCACGGCGCAATGCGCGTGACGCCGATCAAGGCGGTTCGCAAAACGCTGGTCCGCACCACCGAGCAACCGGGACAGATTGAGGCATTCGAGGAAACGGCGATCCATGCGAAACTCGCCGGCTTTGTGAAGAAGGTGCATGTCGACATCGGTGACAAGGTCGCGGGGCCGTCGCGAGTCAGCCTCGATCAGCCAGAACAACCGGGACAAATCCTCGCCGAATTGGAGATACCGGAACTCGAAGCCAAATTGAAACAGAAGCAAGCCCTCGTCGCACAAGCGGCGGCGGAAATCGTTCAGTCACAAGCATCGGTGAAAGTCGCCCGCTCGGCGGCGGAGTCGGCCGCAGCACTGCTCACGGAAGCGGAAGCGTCGATCGAAAGAGCCGACGCGATGTACGAACGCTGGAAGTCCGAATTTGAACGAGTCAAGGAACTCGTCGTGAAGCAAGCGGTCACTCCCAAAGTCGCTGACGAAACTGAGCAACAATTCAAAGCGGCCGATGCCGGACGGCGCGAGATCGCCGCCAAAATCAAATCGGCGAAAGCCAAACTCAACGAGTCGGCCGCCAACGTCGAAAAAGCGGACGCTGACGTGATCGCGGCGCAATCAAAACAAAAAGTGGCCGAAGCCGACGAACAGGAAACTCAAGCCTTGCTGAGCTATGCCACATTGCGGGCACCATTCGACGGCGTCATCACGGAACGGCATCTCGACAAGGGCCATCTCGTGCAGCCCAGTGGTGCGAGTGGCAAGCCGCTGTTCGTCGTCGTCCGAGCCGACTCGGTTCGTATCTTTCTGGATGTCCCGGAAGCAGACGCCGGATTCATCGCGTTAAACAGTCCGGCCAAACTCAAAGTCCCCTCTCTCTCGGCCGCGACTTTTGACGGGCAGGTCACGCGCACGTCTTGGACATTGCAAACAAGCTCGCGCACGCTGCGTACCGAGATTGATGTTCCCAACCCGGACGGCCGCTTGCGTCCCGGCATGTACGCCAGCGCTGAAATCGAAGTTGCTCGCCGGGCGGACGTCCTTTCATTGCCAAAGTCGGCGATCCTCAAGCAAGGCACAGACGCGTTTTGCTTGAGTATTACCGCCGAGAACAAGATCGCGAAGCTCCCGATCAAAACGGGAATCGCCGCCGGAACTGACGTGGAAATCGTCACTGGTCTGACCGGTGACGAGTCGCTCATCGGCGCGAATCTCGCCGCATACAAAGAGGGCCAGTCCGTCGAGATCGTCACGCCGAAGTGAGTGTCGCCCGCAAACTCCACCCACGCTCTCGTGTTTGCCCGTCTTACGAGGCCGTTGCAACAGGAGCCGTCCACATCTGTGGAATCCTAAAAGTTTCCGCAACCCCTACAGGTGTTTTCAATTTGTAACCACTGTCACATTTTCACCCCTGCCTCGGTAAACCCACAGTCGTCCAGGCGTCGATAGAGACGTGGATACGGATTGCTGTGTGCGCGATTTGACACTAAGGATGGTGATCGTGAAACGAATACTGGCCCGTTCGCTACTCGGGCATTTCCTCGTTTGCGTTTTGATCGGAATGGCTGGCTGCGCAGCGACACAGAGATCTCGCGTTGCCGTCACACGGCCCAAAGCCGTCGATCCGACATTCGTAACGGCCCGTCTATCGGAAATTCAGGAGCCAGTCTCACGCAAGAATCAGCCGGTCGCCTCCACAGATGCGGAGAAGCAGAAATCCACACACGAGTCGCCCATCGGGAAAACCAGCGCGATCGCATCCATTCCGCATGAGCACAAGGAGGTGCTGCTGACCGGAGCTGAGGAGTCTGGAACTCCGACCGAGGCGGCAACAAATGAGGGTCATGCGGCGGCAGCGTACCCTTTGACGCTAGGCGGCATCTTATATCTGGCCGACGCGCAGAACCCCAACGTCGCCTTGGCGCGCGAGCGTATCAACGAAGCCTATGCCCGCGTCGAACGAGCCGATGCGCTCTGGTTGCCATCGCTCCGCGCGGGACTGAATTACAACCACCATGAGGGCGCGATTCAAAGCGTTGCAGGCGATGTCTTTCAGACAAACCGCAGCGCTTTTGGTGGAGGGTTGGGAGCCGGGATGTACGGAGCCGCTTCGCCGAGCGTTCCGGGATTGATCGCCCAGTTCCATCTGAGCGATGCGATCTTCCAGCCGAAGATTGCTTCACATCAAGCCGCCTCGCGACAGTTTGGCGCAACCGCGGCTCGGAATGATGTGCTGCGCGACGCCGCCGTGGGATATCTGGAACTGGTCCGCGCCGAACACGGTATGGCTATTGCCGCAGAGGCACAACAGAACACCGAAAAACTCTCGGAAATCACCCGCAATTACTCGGAAACGGGCCAGGGATTACAATCCGACTACCAGCGAATGGAAGCCGAGCTTGCCATTCGCCATGAGCAACTCGCGGCTCAGCAGGAAGCCGTGCAGGTGGCTTCCGCGCGGCTCGCACAGGTGCTTCATGCCGACCCTTCCGTGCAGATCACGACGGGAGAGCCAACGGTCACACCGCTGGATGTGATGACCGTGGACGATTCCGCTGCCGCGTATGTGGCCTTGGGGTTGTCACGCCGGCCCGAACTGAGCGAACAGAAGCACTTGGTCTGCGAGGCTGTTGAACGCCTGAATCGCGAAAAGTATGCACCGCTCATTCCAAGTGTGTTGCTCGGAATGAGCTACGGTGGCATGGGTGGCGGGCTCGGAAGCTCCATCGTCAATTCAAACCAGCGTTGGGACGCCGATGCGGTCGCATATTGGGAGATTCGAAACCTCGGTGTCGGTGATCGCGCGGCCCGTGGCGAGGCCGCTTCCGTTTCGCGCCAGGCTCAACAGCGGGAGTTGGCGGTTCTGGATCGCGTCGCTCGCGAGGTGGCCGAGGCTCACACGCAAGTCATCCAACGAAAAAAGCGTCTGGAACTGGCCAGAACGGGGATTGTTGCAGCCGAACGATCATACGAGTTGAATTTGCAACGAATCGAAAATGCACAGGGGTTACCCATTGAAGTGCTACAATCAATCCAAGCACTCGCGACCGCTCGCCGCGCGTATCTGAACGCTGTCGTTGACTATAATATCTCTCAGTTTGAATTGAGCCGCGCAACGGGATGGTTCGTCGACGCGCCGGATTCACAACCATGACGGCGATTTTACTGTTAGGTTGAGTCCGCAATGCCTTTGCCAAAAATAGTCCCAGCGGTAACTTGAAGCATCGACTTGCCCCACGGACGCTACACGGGTGTCGTCACTCAAAGCCACGCGCGGTGCTATTCGCCATTTCGCTCGGATTGTCTCACAACTTCACCGACGATCGTGAGCAACTGGCTCATGGCTTGGTGATGTATTTCCATTGAGGCTGGCCAGTACGATGCCCTGTATACGTTGGCTCAAGCATGTCCGCGACGAGAAGCACGATTGGAATCCGCATCGGAATTCGCAGTCGCTATAGGACCAAGAGCAACGGTTCACCGCTAAGGGAGCCGCCGTTGCAGACAAACGTGACAAATCATCGCTTCACGACTGGGTTTTCCCCATTCAGCCATGTGCGGCATGGTGATGGCTAGACGACGTACCGTTGAATTCAGGCGTCGGGATGATTTGCGACAATTTCCACATCCTGCCAGGGCCGGCGCATCAAAACTTGGCGGTATGCAGGACTTTGAGCAGGTAGTTCGGATCGAGGGCGCTGTGGATGCGTTTGTCTTTGGCGCCGCGTTTGTTCGTGGTCTTCTGCTGCAGCAGGCTGACGGCCAGGCGGCGGACGGCGGCGAAGTTCGCGGCGCCGTGGCGGTCCTGTTGGCGGCGCTGGTCTTCGCCGAAGACCAAATCGAGCACCCAGTGCTGGCTATTTTCGATCGACCAGTGGCGGCGAATGGCCTGCGCCAGAAACGCGGCTTGCGGCGGGTGCCTGCTCACCTATCATCGAGAAATGCGAGAATCCAGTCTGTGAATCCGCCCACACTCGGAAAAGTCACCACAAGAATTCGTCTACCGAGCTACCCGGCGTCTCCGAGACACAGTCGCCTGTGACTCAGTGGGTAATCCCCAAGGCTTTGATGCGAGAAGCAAGCGTGGTGGGTTCATTCCAAGTTTGGCGGAAGCCCCTTCCACTCGGTAAATCTCGCTTGTGGAAGCTGACAGCGTCGCTCGGATGATGTTGGCTTCCAGCTACCACATTTCCAGCTCGGTCATGACTCGTTGGATGGTCGCGACATCCGTACTGAGTTCCTTTCGGCGCGGCTGGTCTTTGGCGAACACGAATCGCCGCCGCCCGTCCGTCCGTCCGTCGCCACAATACAGACGCGTTCCAACGCATGCTGAAGCTCCCGGTTGTTGAACAGCTTCAGCAACGAATCAACGGGCTGGAAGTCCAGCTTGCGGCGTACGAAACGACTCAACAAAGATGCTTGTCATAACCGTTCTGTTTTCTGTGTGCTGGACAAAAGACGTTGTCCTGCGCTATGGATGGGGGGCGGAAAAACTCACCAAGAACCAGATTCCTGCGGTTGCCGAGTGGGGAATATGGCTGCTCGCGTTGCCCAGCATGTTCTCGGCCATGCTGCCAGTCGGTTGACGGGATCGGTGAGCTACCAGCAAGGTCACGCGATGATGGGCGGAGCCAACGGATGATTGGCTTACCAATGGAGGAGCATGGACGATCAAGATAAACGGATGACGGAAGTGGGCGAGGTTTGGACCAGGCCAGTGGAGCTACTTCCGGCCCTGATTCGAGACGCAGGCGGAGCGGCTCAGTTTGCGTATGAAGAGTTTTTTCACGGTCAGATTCGGAATCCATTCACGCGGAAAGCATATCTCCACAGCTTCCGTCTTTTTTCCGATTGGTGCATGTCAGGTGGATTGGAGTTGGTCCGCGTGACACCAGCGGATGTCGGAAGATTTCTTGATTCATTGTCGGTTGCCTTGCCAACCAAGAAACTGCACTTGGCGGCACTGCGGCGGTTCTTCGACGGACTTGTCATGCGGCACGTCCTGATTCTAAATCCGGCATTGTCGGTGCGCAGTGAGCGGTATCATGTGGTCGAAGGGAAGACGCCAGAGATTTCTGTTGATCATGCTCGGCGATTGCTGAAGTGCATCGACCTGTCGCACGTCGTGGGCCTACGGGACTTTGCCGTCGTGGGGATTCTGATCTATACGGCAGCCCGTGTCGGTGCCGTGGCGAAGTTGCGGCGTCGAGACTTCTATGAAACGGGAGACCAGTTCTGTCTGCGATTTCACGAAAAGGGTGGAAAGGTTCGTGAGATCCCTGTTCGCCATGATCTACAGCTTGCGTTGTGCCGCTATCTGGAC
>CAYLYE010000046.1:0-31102 GCA_964387325.1 uncultured Planctomycetaceae bacterium | reverse complement strand
CTGATCGCGAGCACCTTGTGTACGCCTTGATCGAGTGCCGCGTCGATCACATGTCGGCCCCCCATGACGTTCGTCATCAGCGCTTCGATCGGGTTGTACTCGCAGGCCGGCACCTGCTTGAGCGCCGCGGCATGCACGACAATGTCGACATGCTCGAAGGCCCGTCGCAGACGATCCGCGTCGCGGACATCGCCGATGAAGTAGCGTAGCGACGAGTGATCCAAACCCCGGACGCGCATTTCGTGCTGCTTCAATTCGTCGCGGCTGAAGACGATAATCTTTTTGGGTCGCTGTTCGCGCAGCAGAATTTCGACCATCTTCTGGCCAAATGAGCCGGTGCCGCCGGTGATGAGGATGACCTGCTGTGACCAGTCCATGACGGTCCTTACGGGCTCAAGAGAACGAGGCCTGAAAGCTGAGCATGCCGCGCCGCTTAACGTAGCGGTTGGCAAGGGGGTCGGGCAACCATGATCGCAGCGGGTTTGACGATTTTGCCGCCTCACAACTCACCCCCGGGCCGAGTGAATCGACTTGACCGACCCTAACGGCGAGCTACCGTTGCATGGCAAGCTGCTTTGCCAAGGATAAGGCCACGATGATGAATCGGATTCGACTGCGACGATGGCTGTACTGTGCGGGGCTGACCCTGTTGGGGTCGAGCTACGCCGCTGATGCGCCCACGGCGCAGGCGCAGAGCCCCACGACTCCGGTCGCAAAGCCACAAACGCTGCCAGCCAACTGGACGCTGTGGCAAGAGATTTTTGGATCACCGGCGCCGAGTGCGCCCGGCGTGGCTGCCCCGCCGATTCGGTCTGTGTCGTTGCCGCAGGCCGCCGTGGTTCGTTGGGAACCACTCGCCCGCACGCCAGACAATCGCGTGATCGAATTCTCGCAATTCGGGAGTGGTGAGCAGCAGGTGCTCGTCGTCGGCTCGCTCGCCGGTGATCAACCCGAAGGGACGGCGTTGGCTGAGTACCTGGCGGCGCATTTAACGCGGTTTCCGAAACGGTTGACCGATGTGACCGTCACCGTGCTGCGCGATCCTAATCCTGACGGTCGCGCGCGCCGCGCCTGGACCAACTCGCGCAACGTCGATTTAGATCGTAACTTTCCGAGTGTCGGTTGGAGCCCACAGACGCCGGGTGTGCGTGGCAACTGCGGAGCGCGTGCCGGCAGCGAGCAAGAGACCCGCGCGCTGGTCGACCTGCTGCAAGACTTGCAGCCTGATCGGGTCATTCTGCTCGGACCCGGCAGCAAAGAGCCCGAGCTGCGCTTCACCGGCGCGGCCGACAAGCTGGTTCGGCTCGTGGCCGACGAATCGCAAGTGAAGGTGATGCCCAACGACCCGCGCCGGCTACCGGGCTCGCTCTTGTCTTATTGCGGCGATGACCTGGGGATTCCGACGGTGCGTTTGGGCTTGGTGCCGAAACCGTCGGCCGACGAGATTTGGTCGACCTACAAGCGCGCATTGCTGACGGCCATCGGCTGCGGCACGCCTACCGAGTTTCCCGAGGTCGTCACGCGGTTTGGGCCACGTCGTGCGCCGCGTAAATTGACTCCGCCGACTCCAGCCGCTGCGCAGACGGTCGGCAATCCGTATTTGCCGAGCAGTCCGGTGAGCAACGCCGCGCCGGTCACGTCGCTGCCGCAGGCGAGTCAAACCGCCGGGAGCGCAACGCCCGGTCCGACCGGCGATCCGTTGCCGCTACGGTTTCAGAACGTGAGTCACGGGTTGCCGACCGTCTCGATCAACAATCCGCATGTGCCGCAGCCGACACCGGCTCCGACGCAAGTCGCACAACCGATCGAGGTCAACAAGCTACCGGTGGTCACGGTCGAGCCAGCACCACCCTCCTCTGCACCAATGCCCGAGGTGCAATTGCAACCGATCGTGCCGCAGATGCAACGTCTGCCGAGCGTCAACGTCCTGCAGCCGCGACTCGGTGCCGACGGCTCAGTGTCTCCGCCCCGCTCGTATCCCGCAACCGGCAAGTAACACGACGAACGACGATACAATTGCGGGTTAGTCGAGTGCCGCGGGGGACATGCCGAGGTCGACGATGCTGCACGCCTGAATAGGATCGAGGCCCAATGCCTGAGCGCGGGCCAGCACCTCGTCGCTTTCGGTACCGGGATTGAGCCACAGTTCGCGACACCCTTTCGCTCGGATCTCGTCGAGTGCCGCGAGGGTCAGTGCCGGCGGCAGGTACACGCTGATGCGGTCGAGCGCGGCGACCGGCACTTCGGTGAGCGTGCGGTAGACGGTGAGCCCCTCGATCGTGCCACCGCGCGGATTGACCGGGAACACTTGATAACCTTGTTGCAGATGAGCGCGGACCGACTTGTTGCCGAACTTGGTTCGATCGGCGCTCGCGCCGAGAATGGCCACGGTAGGTTGGGTCATGATGTGTCCGTAGGAAAGCGACTATGGAGAGGCCTGTTGCAAAAACGCGAGTTGATCGGGGGTCAAATGCTCCCAGCGCGCCGGCTCGAATTGGGTCGTCGCGTCGATGATCGCGTGTCGGCCGGACTCGGTGAACGTGGCGGCGACGAGTGACGCGCCGCGGAAGTCGACTCCGCGGAGGTCGGCCCCGGCAAAGTTGACCCCTTCGAGGTCGGCCCCCTGGAAGGACGCGCCACGCAGATCGGCGCCGCGCATGCGCGAGAGGGTCAAGTTCACCTTGTCGAAGCGCGCTTGTTGCAAAATCGCGTCGGAGAAATCGGCGTTGCGCAACACGGCTCCGCGAGCGTCGAGCCCCGTCAGGTCATGCCCGACGGCGTAGAGGCCCCGCAGGTCGCGGCCGGCGAAGTCGCGTGAGTCGAGCAGTTTTTGCATTTGCTGCTTGGTGAGTTGCGCCGCCATGAATCGCTGTTCGCGCCAGGGGTCGGCCTCGTTATGGTAGCCGGCCATCGCTTCCCAATAGCCAAGCCGGTCCTGCTCCAAGACATCGATGCGCGCGAGCCACTTGAGGCTTTTGTAGAAATATCGTTCGGGCACGACGACTCGGACGGGGCCGCCATGATCACTCGATAAGGGAGCACCTTGATATTCGAGCACCAGCAGAGCATCGACGCTCAGCAGCACATCGAGTGGCACCGAGGTGCTGTGGCTCCGTTCGGTGCGGGCGACGAACGAGACGAACTGGGCGTGCGAGTCGATCCCCGCCGCCCCGAGCACATCCGCCAAACGGACGCCGCCGAACTGGGCGGATGGAAGCGACCAACGGGTCACGCAATGAATGTCCACGCAGCGCTCGACCCAGGGAAACTGACGTAGGTCGTCGAGCGTAAAGCGTTGCGGTCGAGAGACGAGCCCGGCGAGTTCCACGGTCCAAGGGGCCGCGGTATCGAGCGGCGCTCGTTCGCCCAGGTTGGGCCATTTGCCGGCCGCGACCCATTGCTGGCCGGGCGGGAGTCGTTCGCGAGTTGGTTCTGCCACGGCTTGGATATCTCGATGGGCTCTGGGTCGTCAAGCTATTGTGACCGATAGTATAATCGTCGGCGAGAAGAATTGTTGTTGCGTGAGTCGACCATGGCTTGGATTTCACATCGTTGTGCGCAATGCGGCCGGCAGGCGCAACTCGACGCGTCGATGGTGCGGCAGTATGTGAAGTGTCCGGCGTGTGGGAAGCAAGGGCTGATATTGCCGCCGAGCGACGCAGCCAAGGCGGTCTCAGTTCCAAGCGGGCAGGTCGTGCCGCCGCCGATTGCGATCCCTGAACCGCCGATGCCTTTCGCGGTCACACCGATTCCCCCGCCGTTGGTTCAACCGCTGGCTGCCCCGCCGCCTCTGGCTCAGCGAGTTGAGCCGCTTGTTGCGGCGGCGGTCATGGCACCACCGCCAGTGCAAATGGTTGCCGCGCCTATGATTCCGTCGCAGCCCATGCAGCGGAACACGACGGGGATGCTACCGAACGAAGCCGACGACGAGTGGGCCAAACGCCGTGATCGGCGACGGTCTCGACGCAACGTCGTGCGCTTCGTGGCGGGAGTCGGCGCGCTGGGGTTATTGGTGCGGTTGCTGTTGTTGCTGAAGTAGGCTTGAAGGACAACGGGGCTCGCGTGAACCCTCGGTGTACGGACCTACGGTCCTATCGTCAGGGGTGGAATGGCCACCACGATTAGAGGCGTTGGCCGATGGCGTAGAGTTCTTCGGCATCGAGGATTTTGTCGTTGCTGGTGAAGAGTTCGCGGATGGCCGCTTTGTGGATCTTCATCTTCGTGCCGCCGACACCAATGGCACCGTAGGCTGTCACACCGTGTCGATCGACTCCTTTGTCGAAGGCTTCGATCCCTTCGATTCCCATCGGAGGAACGGCATTGAGATCGATGGCCACTTTGAGCGCCGCGGCGGCTTGGCGCACGGTGAGGGGTAAGAGTGTGACGCCCGCGGCTCCGGCGGCAAAGACGACCTCGGCGCCGTCGAGTGCCCGCGCGGTATCTTCGGTCGACATGGTGGCGACGGCCGTGAGTTGAGCGCCTTCGACCTGCGCAGCTACGGTCTGGCAGACTTGTTGTGAACGATCGAGCGAGCGCGAGGCGACGCGTACCTTGGCACCGGCACGCGCCAGCAGTCGAACGATGCGCTGCCCGACGGGACCGGTCGCGGCGAGCACGAGTGCCGTGGTGTTCGCGAGCGTGAGATGCTTGGCTGCCGCGAGCACGGCGGCCGACGCGGTGGTGTTGGCCCCGTTGGGGTCGAACAGGACCGAGGCACGCATTGGTCCAAAGAACGTCTTACGGACGGTCTTTAATACCTGCTCGGCGGCGGCGACGTCAGATCCGCCGATGAAGATCGCGGTGCTTTTCAGGTCGTCCGGGCTGCGCGTGAAGATTGCGCCATGTACGAGCCCCACGACATTTTGAGGCGTGACGGCTGAGTGACGAAACAGGAAATCGATTCCTGAGTCGACGGCCACGACGCTGTCGAACACGCTGCTTTGAGGATCGGAATCGAGCTGGACGAGGATTTTGCGTTTATCCATGGCAGGGTGGAAGGCTTTCGAGGGTTCGTCGAGGGAGAAGCGTTGTGGGCCCCCACATCTTGGCTGACGTTCGACACGAAGAAAAGGGGCTGGTGCTGGCAGAGGGCAGCTAGCGCCAGCAGGCTCAAGGGTCAAAATCGGTCTAGGAGTTGGCGCGGGACTCGGGTAACTTCCCCGACTCGATTTGACAGGCCGAAAGGAATCGGCCATTCCTGCCCCCCGCCACAGGAAACCGGAGTATCGCATGGAAGCGTCGTCGTTTCGCGGAGCCTTATTGGCTCTCGCGGTGGTTGTGTCACTCGGGGCCAGTCATCGCACACCGAACTTCGTGGTCACCGCGCCGACCGCGGAAATTGCTCAACAGGTTGGCAAGCAAGCCGAACATTTTCGCCGCGAACTGTCGGTCGAATGGCTGGGCAAACCGATGCCCAACTGGGCGCGTCCCTGCCCGGTGACGGTCGAGATCGGTGCCCATCTGGGCGCGGGGGGCGCGACGAGCTTCATGTTCGATCAGGGAGAAGTATTCGGCTGGCAGATGAATATCCAAGGGCCGCTGGATCGCGTGCTCGACTCGGTATTGCCACACGAAGTGACGCATACGATCTTCGCCAGTCACTTTCGTCAGCCGCTGCCACGCTGGGCCGACGAAGGGGCCTGCACGACGGTCGAGCATCCCAGTGAGCGTCAGAAGCAACAAAAGCTGCTCGTGCAATTTTTGCAGACTGGTCGAGGTATCTCGTTTAGCCAGATGTTCGCGATGCGCGAGTATCCGCGCGACATCCTTCCGTTGTATGCCCAAGGGCACTCGCTGGCCAGTTTCTTGCTCGCTCAAGGGGGCAAGCGCAAGTACATCGACTTCGTTGGCCAAGGATTGAAGTCCAACGACTGGATTGCGACCACACGTTCGTTCTACGGCTATAGCAACCTCGCCAAGTTGCAAGAGACTTGGCTCGATTGGGTTCGCCAGGGATCGCCGGCCATGCCGGAGCAGCCGAAGGAAACGCTCTTGGTTGATAACACGAAGCCCAAGAGCGGCATGATCTACCGCGGCCAGAGCGCTGATCCGCCGGCGAACATGAGTGCCGCGCGCGACATTGTCCCGGCAGGCCGATTGATTCCGATCGAACGGACCCCCGTGACGCCCGAAGGTTGGTATGCCGCAGCCACTCCTGCACCGGCATCATCGACCGTGACGAAGTCGCTGGTGCCAACGGTCCCCGCGGTGCCGGCCGATCGTCGGCAGATCCTACTGGAATGGAGTCGAGACACGACACCCGTCGCCGCGGCGACAGCGTCGCAAAGTTCTCCAGTGCCTCAGGGGCGAACGAGCGTGTATGATGCGCGCGTTCCGACGGATGGCGTACTACGACGCTAATTGGTTGGCGCGGTTAGTTACGTCGCACGTCGATCGTAGGGGCCTGCCGCTGCGAAGCATGCCAGCGCTTCCAGCTGTCCACGTCGAAGCCAAAGCTCACGCCCGTGAGTTGATAGAGTGCGTCGTGAACCGCTTGGTTCTGGATCACATCGACCGTGTAGACGGGGCCTCCGCCGCCGGTACTGAATCCACCGCCGAGTTGCGGGCTGAACGAGGTCGTCGTACTTCCTGGTGAGGAGCCGGCTGATACGAGACGCTTGTGCTTCGTGACGAGAGCATCCATCAACGGCAAGACAGTCGATGGGTCTTTGAGTCGCTGCAAACCGACTGCCGCGCGATTGACCGTCGTGTTGTCGGCGCTGCGCAGGGAGTCGATGAACAGTTTCACCGCCTCGGGGTGCTTCTCGTCATCCAGATAGTCGAGGCAAGTGAGCCGGACCTCGTCGTGGCTGTCTTCCAGCGCGCGAGTGGCGAGCAGCTTCCATGCTCCGCCCGCTCCTTGGTTGCCGATATTGGCCATCGCCTGAGCACAAACGATCCGCACGCGCGAGTCGGGATCGGTCTCCAAAAGTCGTTTGAGAGCGCTGAACGCCGTGGGCTCTTTGATCGCGAGCAACTGATGTTTGCCTTCGTCGCTGCGCGGACCGACGAGCCAGTCTCGCCACTTGTTCACGCCGTCGAACCAGGCTTTGGTCTGGGCGGCTGACTTTTCATCTAACTCGATGTTCTCGCGTTCTTGAGGTAATATCCATTTGCCTTTGTAGCGGATCAGCCCTTTGTCGAGCTGCGCTTGCTCATAGGTCTTCCACTGGCCATCGTATTTGTTGTAGCCCAATGCCCGACGGGCCCCTTCGTGGTCGGGGTCAAGTTCGATGACACGTTGCATGAACCGCTTTTGATCTTCGATCAAGCGATTCGCTTTGCACCACTCGGCGAGTTTCCATTGCCCATCGGGCGTGTCGGGATAGTCGTGTCGCACCTTGTCGAGTTCGATCGCGGCGGCGGAGCGGATGAGCGGCGGTTTGCGAATTTGTTCGCGGGGCAAGGTGATCTCGCCCAATTCGGTCTTGACCACATAATTCTTGCGTGGTTGTTCGAGGCGGTTGACCCATTCCCCCTCGATGCGACCGCCGCCGGCGAGTTCAAAGATGAACACATCACCGCGCACATCTAGAGTCAGGAAGTGCAGGCAAAGCACAGCAAGTAGCAGCCCGCGATTCAATGGGTTACCCTGAACAAAAAGGAGCGCGCGACACTGCGCCAAACACCGACCGATCCTTGTCTATTTAGTATAGTTGGCTCAAATCGGCGAGTTCAATCAAGATCTGACCTGTTTCGAGCAGGATTCGAGCCCTGTCCGACGGTCGAGCTCGGCTTTTTGAGCCCATTTATCCCGGAGAATCGTGATGACCAGCCTCTCGACGGCCGAGCATCGAGCCCAATCCCCTCGCCAAGTGCGCTGCGCCGTTGTCACGGTGAGCGACACGCGCACCCTGGAAAATGATACCGGTGGACAAGGAGTGATCGATCGGCTCCTGGCGGCCGGGCACCAGGTCGTCGCGCGCGAGATCATTCGTGACGAGCCCGAGCCGATGCGGCGATTGATCACGAGCTTTGCCGAGCGCGAGGACATTGACGCCGTGCTCACCACCGGTGGCACGGGGATCAGCCGTCGCGACCAGACCTATGAGACGATCAGCCAGATGTTCACCAAAGCGCTGCATGGTTACGGCGAGCTGTTTCGGCTGTTGAGCTACCAGCAGATCGGGGCCGCGGCGATGTTGAGCCGCGCCGCAGGGGGGCTCATCGGTCAAACCGTGGTGCTAACGATGCCCGGCTCGCCGGCTGCGGTCCAGCTGGCGATGGAGCATCTCATCATCCCCGAGCTCGGACATCTGGTGCGCGAGGCGCATCGCTAGCACTGCTGGTAGCCCGGTGTGCGCAGGCACAACTGACCTGGAGTTGCGCTGCTGACGCCGCTATCTTAGAGCGCGTTTCGTGGATGTGTAGCGTCTATTTCGCTGTGTTAACGACGGGAAGCGCCGCTACGAACGCTACCGTCAAGAGCGACTCGCACTAGCTCGCTGCTCGAATGGAGCTCGGCGTTGTCGATCCATGCCGAAACAAAACCCAAGGAGGGGTCCGTGTCGCGCGTCAAACTCTCGATCCTGGCGATGTTGCTCTTCGCAGGGACGTCGCTGTATTACGACATCGACATCGGACCGGTGCGCAACATCCGCCGGAGCCTGGTCGACAACGGGCTGATGCCCACGGCGACCAACGCTCCCGCCGGCCCTACGACCAACGCCAACTTCACGGATCGCCGCGACGGAACGATTCGGATCGCATCGTTCAACATCCAAGTCTTTGGCGAACAGAAGCTCGGTCGCCCCGACGTGACAAGTATTCTCGCGCGGATCGTCCGCTCGTTCGACGTCGTTGCCATTCAAGAGATCCGTTCCGAGCGGCAAGACATCCTGCCGCGATTTGTCGAGATGATCAACGCCGATGGCCATCGCTACGACTACGTCATCGGTCCTCGGTTGGGACGCACGGTCAGCAAGGAACAGTACGCGTATGTGTTCAACACGGCGACGATCGAACTGGATCGCGAATCGATCTACACGGTGAACGACCCAGATGATCTCTTGCATCGCGAGCCGTTCGTGGCCGGTTTTCGCGCGCGGATTGCCACGCCGGAACAAGCGTTTACCTTCTCGCTGGTCGATATTCACACCGATCCTGACGAGGCGAAGCGCGAGTTGAACGTGCTCGATGACGTGTTTCGCGCCGTCCGCAACGATGGCCGTTACGAGGATGACGTGATCCTGCTCGGCGACCTCAACGCGGATGAGCGCCACCTGGGCGAGCTCGGACAGTTACCTTACATGACCTGGGCCATCGCGGGCATACCGACCAATACGCGTCACACGCACACCTACGACAATCTCTTGTTCGATCGACGCGCGACGACCGAATTCATGGGCCGCAGCGGAGTGGTCGATCTGGTGCGTGAATTTAACATCACGCAAGAGCTGGCGTTGGAAGTTTCGGACCACATGCCCATCTGGGCCGAGTTCAGCGTGTTCGAGGGGGGGCAGCCCGGCCGCTTTGCTGGTCGCCCCGAGCCCGGCACGCCGCAGTAAATTTGCGGCTTGAAAGTAGGCCAGCCGCGTCGATACCATGAGCCGCGTTGAACGTGGTATCGTTAGAGCCTGACTGACACAGGTATCCAAAGAGCCCGTCATGGGAATATCCCCTGGCGGGCTTTTTTTATGCACTCATACAACGGTTCGGGCCGGTACAGCAACTCGCGATGGGGGGTCTCATGGAAACGTTCTCAATTCCCGACATGAGTAACTTGACCGCCACGGCCGTGCTGGGGTGGTACGCCTGGCACACCGTTTCGCGAACGATTCCCGCGCTGGTCGAAGCGTTCCGCGATGAGTTGGCCGACCTGCGCTGCGAAAGCCGAGCTGATCGCGAGGCCCTGTATCACGAATTGGCCGCCGAACGGCAACAACGTCACGCCGACCACTTGGCCATCGTCACCGCCTTGAACGAAGTCGCTAAGAGTATCAACGGGCCGTCACGTGGGTAGCGCGGTCGATGATCGCAAACGGGTTTTTGTTCTTCGATGGATCCCAACACTTAACCACCAGCCCATGCGAAGTGTGATGAAAACGTTGCTGATCGTTGCCTGTGCATTTGTCGGCGACTTTGTGGCTCCTGGACCGCCAAGCGAATTGCACGCCGCGGTCGAGGACCTACGGCTACATGTCTTGCCAGAGGAACAGCCCTACACGCGATACTTGTCGCTTTACAATATCCCTGTCGAGCAGCGTGGCGCGGCGACCGATGTGACTTCGTTTGTGCTCAATAGCGTAAGTCGAACGGCGCCGCTGACGCGCCCCATCGTGGTGAATGGAACCCAAGGTCGATTGTTACGAATCTCGTTGCGACCGTACGGATTACCCGCCGATCCCTGGGAGTCGGCAGCGAGTCGTGACCCGTACTGGCATTTGCGAACGCGCGTGCTGAACGCGAACCACTCCTCGAAGTCGTCTCCGCCGGTTACCACCGATGTGTACACCGACGGTGGTTGGCTCGATCTGCACGCCGCCGCCACGCTTCGACAGCAAACTCACAGCGGCGGAGCACTGCTGCGGGCCGATCACTTTCTGACTTTGGCCACGACGACGCTCGACGAGGGCTTGTATTACGAGCTGGCCGGAATTCCTGGCAATGAAGGGGCGTTTCTCAAACAGCTGGGAATCGATCTCGATACGATCGACAAGCTGCATGCCGATGAAGGGGCCAACATGCTCTTCTCGCGCGTGACATTTAAGGTCCGCCGGATCGTGCGTCGTCAGGGACCGCTGGGGGGCGTGTGGCAGACCTATGATGTCAAGGCGTCGACCCCTGAGCGCGACCCGCTCCGCAATCCGTTCGCATTTGTGTTCGATGCCGGTGAATACATCGTCGCCAAGAAAAACGGCTTGCACCTCTATGCCTTGTTCGACAACCAAGGCGCGCGGCAGGACAGTGTGCCCGATGTGATTGCCAAGGACACGAGCGACCCCAAGGGGAGCGGGATCGTGGTGCCCATGATCTCGTGCGTGCGCTGTCACGTCGAAGACGGTTTACGCCCCGTGGCCAACGATCAGCGACAACTTGTCCGCGAGCCGCTCGAAGCCCGATTTGAGCGACCGGATCATGCGGAACGTTTTGCGGCGTTTTATCTCACACATCTGGAAAAACGACTCCAGCGCGATCGAGACGATTATGCCGAAGCAGTCGCTCAATGTACCGGTGGTCGTACGACTCGTGAGATTGCGTCGCTCTTGGGGCAAATGATTGCCGCCTATGCCGATCAACCGGTCACGACCACCGTGGCGGCCGTCGAACTCGGGGTCAGCGAGTTGCAACTGCGCCACGCCTTGCGCGGATCCTATGACCCTGTGCTGCTGGCGTTGACCCAAGGGATCGCCGTGCAACGTCAGCAATGGGAGGCCAGTTTTGGCGAGGCCGCCTTGCTCGTCGCTCCCATGCGTACACCTTCACCCAAATAGATAAGGAGTCCAAGATGAACTGGTTCAAACGGTCAACCATGCTGTCGATCATCGTGTGGGGCGAGTTCACCAATCTAGCGGGGGCAGGCGCGCCCTGCGTCGTTCGTCATGTCGCCGCGCCGACGCTGACCATCGTACCCTTTGCCGTTCCGGTTGCAGTCCCCGTTGCCACGGTGAGCTACCCGAGCGTGCTGTACGGCGTACGTGAATCCGTCACGTATCCTCCGGCTACGAGTCATTTCGAACCCGCGTCGTTGCCCTCGGCTTCGCAACAGGACGCCGTCACGATTCTCACGCGTCACTGCGCGGTCTGTCACGGAGTATTAAATCCACAAGGCGAGCAAACGTTTTTCCAGGCCGATGGCCGGCTGCTCGACAAACTGCCACGACACTTGATGCTCGACGCGGTGAGTGGCAACGCACCATCGATGCCTCCTGCCGGTCGCGCCAAGTTATCGCCGGCTGAGATTCAGGTCATCCGCGCATGGGCGACGTTGCCACGCAATCTGACGTACTAACCGTTGTTTTGGGTCATTTTTCAGGAGGTGTGCCATGCGAGTCGGGTTATTCACATTGTTTGTTTTGATGTTGTGTTGCACGCGTACGAGTGATGCGTGTCCGGCAACGTCTATTCCGGTCGCCACGTTTGGAGCCGTGAGCGTGTCGCCGAGTGTGGCGTTGGCGTCGCCGGTTTATGTCGCGCCGACTCTGGTGGCTCCCGCGGTGGTCGCTACGCCATTCGTCGTCGCGCCTCAAATCGTGCAACAAAGTGTCGTGCAACGCCAAGCCGCTCGGGTACGACGCGCACCGGCAGTGAGCGTGCAACGATCGTTCTCTCGTTTCCGTTTTTAAGTAACGCGCGCCAGTCAAGCTTTCGGCGAGGAACCTCTCATGACCATTGTCCGTGACCGAATTCGCGAACTGCGACGAGTGCCAGCCAGTCAATTGCGTGCGCATCCACGCAATTGGCGCGTGCATCCACAGCGTCAACGGCAGCTCATGCAGGGGGTCCTCGCCGAAATCGGCTATGCCGATGCGTTGCTGGTTCGCGAGCTAGAAGATGGTACCTACGAATTGATCGATGGTCACCTGCGGGCCGAGTCAACACCGGACATGGATGTCCCGGTGTTGATTTTGGACCTCAGCGCCGTTGAAGCGGAAAAGTTGCTCGCGCTACATGATCCGCTCGCGGCCTTGGCCGAGACCGACGGGGAAATGCTCCGTGAACTGCTGAAGAATACCCAGGCTGAAGATGAAGCCATTCGGGCCATGTTCGATGCGTTGGCAAAGGAAGCTCAACAATCCATCAAACGCATCGAGGCCAGTCACTTGCCTGAGATCGAGTTGAAACCGTTATTTCAGGTCGTCGTCGAATGCTCGGACGAGTCTCAGCAGAAGCTGATTTACGAGCAGCTCAAAAGTCAAAATCTGAGTGTGCGTGTGTTGACCATGTAAGGAAGGAACCCGTGATGGCCACGATCGATCTCAGCGTTGATTGTCCGGTGTACGATTCGTTTCGCGTGCAACAAGTGAGTGGCATGTTTGATGTGCCGATTGCCCAAAAGGCGGCGCAGCATTTTCATGTCACGACCCCCGATTTCAATGCTCCCTGGCAGATCGGTCTCATCGTAGGCCCATCCGGGAGCGGTAAGAGCACGCTGGCAAAGCATCTGTTCGGTGCTGATTTATACACCTGTCCCGACTGGCCTGCGGATCGAGCGGTCGTCGACGGCATGGGAGAGCTTACGATCAAGCAGATCACCAGCCTGTTCACGGCCGTGGGCTTCAGTTCGCCGCCGTCGTGGATCAAGCCGTATCACGTGCTCAGCGGAGGTGAACAATTCCGTTGCAATTTGGCTCGCGCCTTGGGACGAGGTTTTTTGTCGCCTGCCGACCCATCACCGCTCGTTGCCTACGATGAGTTTACCAGCGTCGTTGATCGCAATGTCGCCCGCTGCGGATCAGCGGCCATTGCCAAAGGGATTCGCGCGGGTCAGTTGCCCTGTCGGTTTGTCGCCGTGACGTGTCATTACGACATCGCCGAATGGCTCGAACCGGATTGGGTGATCGATATGGCGGTCGGAGATTGCAGCCGGAGGCGTCTTCGGCGACCCAGCGTCACCCTCGAAGTCGTTCGTTGCAGCAGTCGTGCGTGGAGCTTGTTTGCGCGTCATCACTATTTGAGCAGTGCGCTCAATCCCAGCGCGCAGTGTTATTTGGCGCTCTGGAACGGAGAGCCGGTCGCATTTTGCGCCTTGTTGCCGTTAATCGGCGCCAAGGGGCATTGGCGTATCAGTCGCGTGGTCACGCTGCCCGATTATCAAGGCTTGGGCATTGGCATGCGATTCATCGAGTGCGTGGGCGATGTACAAAAAGCAGACGGCAGACGCCTGAGCATTACGGCCAGTCACCCTGCGGTGCTCGCGCATTGCCAGCGCTCGACCCAGTGGCGAACGGTCCGGGTGATGAAGAACGGCTCGCGTCGTTCTCAGCGTTTTGCTCCTGGCTATAAGGGCTCACAGGGGCGCGCGGTGGCGTCGTTCGAGTACCTGGGTTCCGTCACGACCGCCGCTTAGGAGAAACTTCGATGGCCACTCGCAAACCCAAGCTCGATAAAGAACGATTCAACGAGGTATGCACGATCATCGCCGTGGGGGGGAGCCGCAAGTTGGCGGCTCGTTACGTCGGCTGCTCGGTCGATACCATTCGACGAACGGCCGAAAAAGATGCCGATTTCGCCGCCGACATGGTCCACGCCGAGTCGAAACACGAACTTGTCTTTTTGCAGCGGATCAGTGCTGCCGCCAACAAGGAACAGTACTGGCGGGCCGCGGCCTGGGCGCTCGAACGGATGTATCCGGATCGTTATGCACCGCGACGCCCGCTGGCCCTATCGCCGCGACAATTTGCCGAGGTGCTCCGTAACTTCGCCGAGGTTGTGACCGCCGAAGTCACCGACCTCGCACAGCGCAAAAAGGTATTGGATCGTTTATTGGAGTTGATCGAGACGATTGGCGTCGACGAGTCTGCGCCGCCGGCCAAGCGATCCACGACGGCTCGCAAGGCCAGAACCACTCGCGGAGCGCATGATGCCAGTTAATCGCTCCAAGTATGATTGGTTTGCCGAAGGTGATATCTCCGCGGAGCGAGTCTCACTGCTCGCGAGTGCATTGGTTCGTCGACTGCAACGTCAATGGCACCCAACAGCTCCGGTTGTTGTCGATCCGCGTGGACTCATCGAGTGGGCACAGCACTACCTTCCTCACCACTTCAGTCGTCCGCCATCGCGCATGCATCGTTGGCTCGACGAACAACTCAGCCTCATGCAGCAGCAACGCGGACATAAACTCAATGTGATCGGTCCGCGCGGGTCGGCCAAGTCGACCGTCGGCTCACTCGCTTGGCCATTGCGTTTGGCGCTCACCGGAGCGGAGCCGTACATCTGGATCGTTTCGGATACGGCTGGCCAAGCTTGCAATCATCTGCAAAACATCAAGACCGAACTGACCGATAACGCCAGGTTGGCCACCGACTATCCGACCGCCACGGGTCGCGGTATGCCCTGGTCGCAGCAGATGATCATGCTCAACAACGGCGTTGTCATCGAAGCCTTCGGGAGCGGTCAGCGTATTCGTGGCCGCCGCTTCGGCGCATATCGGCCAACCTTGATTATCGTTGACGATTTGCAAAACGATCAGAACATTGAGTCGGCCGAACGGCGCGACCGTTCGCGACAGTGGTTCCACGGCACCTTGCTCCGCGCTGGCACACAACGGACCAACGTCATCCATCTGGCTACGGCGTTACACAGCGAGGCGCTGGCACTCGAGTTGGATCGCACACCGGGCTGGAAGTCACACATCTTTCGAGCGATCGAACGCTGGCCCGATCACATGTACCTGTGGCAACAGTGGGAAGTGCTCTACGCCGATGTCGATGGTGTCAACGCAAGTGAACAGGCCCGGGCGTTCTACGACGAGCATCGTACCGCGATGGATCAAGGTGTCGAACTCCTTTGGCCTGAAGAGGAAGACTTGTACGCGCTTATGCGGATGCGCGTGGAAGGAGGTCGAACGGCCTTTGAACGCGAGAAGCAAGGCTCGCCGATCCTCAGCGATGCGTGTGAGTGGCCGGAAGCCTATTTTGATCAAGACATCTGGTTCGAGCAGTGGCCCACGTCTTTGACGATCAAGGTCTTGGCGCTTGACCCGAGTAAAGGGAGTGATGCGTCGCACGGCGACTACTCGGCTTATGTGATGCTGGGCATCGACTCGAGAGGTGTACTCTATGTGGAAGCGGATTTGGCGCGTCGTCCGACGCCTCAGATGGTCAGTGATGGGGTGAAGCTGTACGGAGACTTTCAACCCCAGGCGTTCGGGATCGAGGCAAATCAGTTTCAGGAGTTGCTGGGAGGATTGATTGTCGAAGAGTTTCAACGCCGTGGATGCTATGGCGTTCAACCTTGGTTGATGCACAACACGGTCTCGAAGGTTGTACGTATTCGACGCTTGGGGCCATTCCTGTCGACCCGCCGCATCAAGTTCAAGCAACACTCGCCGGCCACGCGCATGCTCGTGCAGCAACTCAAAGAGTTTCCGCTTGCCGATCATGACGATGGGCCCGATGCCCTTGAAATGGCAATCCGCTTGGCGACGGAACTCTGTCGCGGCAACGAGGCCAGCGATGGTTTGGGCGACCGATTTCACTTGTCTGTTTAATTACGTCATTTAGTGAAAGGGGAGCATGATGAATCACACAAACAACACGCCTCATGGGGGCGCTTCATGGCAACGCATCGAATCGCGACTGCTCGAGGCTTGCGATCAGTGGCTCGATCAACTGGTCGATCCACGCGACGCTTTGGATGACGACGACGGTCAGCGCTGGTCGCAACTCGGAGCGGTCGACGCGTTCAATACAGGACGATCGTCTCTGCACAGCGAACAGGACCTCAATGAGATTCGCCGTCAGTGCCGTGCGCTCGCCTTGACCAACGAGTATGCCATCAATGGTCATGAGAACCGGATTAGCTATCTGGTTGGCAGCGGACATAGTTACCGCGTGCAATCACTGCCCAACAGGCCAAGCAACGACGACCTTGTCGGCGAGGTGCAGCGCGTCGTCGATCAGTTCTTACGGGACAATCATTGGCACCGACGTCAGCAAGAGCTTGTCCTGCGCGTCGACCGCGATGGGGAGGCATTTATCCGCTTGTTCATGGCTCCCGACGGCTCGACGCAAGTGCGGTTCGTGGAACCGACGCAGGTCGTCAGTCCGTCGCAACACGGAGGTGATCCGCAGTGCAGTTATGGTATCCATATCGATCCGCTCGACGTCGAAAACGTGTTGGGCTATTACGTCGATGGCGTCTATGTCGAGGCGGCCGAGATTCAACATCGCAAGGCCAACGTTGACGGAAACGTGAAGCGCGGTCTGCCGCTGTTTTATGCGGTGCGAAAGAATTTGCGCCGAGCCGAGAAGCTGCTCCGCAACATGAGCGTTGTGGCTGAGATTCAATCAGCCATCGCGTTGATACGACGGGATCGCGGGTCGCGCGGCAGTGTGCAGCAGTTTGTCAGTCAACAGGCTGACGCGACAAGAGTGTCACCGGCTGGACGGCCGTCGTCGGTTCATCGATATGGACCGGGAACAATTCTCGATGCGCACGCTGACGTGGAATACGATTTCCCCGTCGCGGCCATCGACGCTGGCCGTTATGTCACGGTGTTGCAAGCCGAGCTGCGAGCGATTGCGGCGCGGCTCGTGATGCCCGAGTTCATGCTGTCCTCGGATGCGTCGAACGCCAACTACGCGTCGACGATGGTCGCCGAAGGCCCCGCGGTACGCATGTTCGAGCGCTTGCAACAACAATTGATCGAATGGGACGAAGCGATCTTGCGGCGCGTCGTGGAACACGCGATGGTACAAGGCCGCCTTCCGGCGGATACGCTCGACCGAGTGCATATCACGATCGTGGCGCCATCGTTGCAAGTGCGTGACCGACTGCAAGAAGCGCAATCCCTGCGGATCGCATTCGAGGCGGGCATATTGTCGCCACAAACGTGGACGCAAATGCTCGGCCTGGACTATGCAAATGAGCAAGCCGGCATCGTTTCCTACCGCGCTGCGCAGTCGAGCGGCGATCAGCAACAATCTGAAGATTTTGTTTCTTGAGTTTGGCCACCGCGATCAGTAATCTTGGCGCATCATGATGAACGTGCAATTGAGCAACATCAATCAGACCCGACAAGAACTCGCGCGGCAGGCTCTTGAAGAGTTGCTGCGAGATGTTCTCCGCCGTGGGTTTCACGGCACGGCGAAGGTCGAGGTAGCGGTACAAGACGGCACGATTCAACAGGTACGTCGACACTTAGAGAAGGTCGAACGCTAAGGCGTAAGACCTCCAACAACCATTGTGGTATTGCTGCGAGCCTGACACGGTCAGGTATCGGCACAAGCCCTGAGGCACGACTCGAATGCGAGTAGCGCCCCAGGGCTTTTTTATTTGTCCAAGGAGAATCGTCATGCCCGAAACACTGCAAGAGTATTTCAGCTCACGCGGCGTGCAGATGCGAGTCGATCGCGAAGCGTCCATCATCCGAGGCGTGAAAGTGCTCGGCTTGGAATCTCGAAACGGCCGAGTCTACTCCGCCGCCGCACTGCAAGCGGCTGTACCGTTGTACGAAGGGGCCAAGGTGAATGTGAATCATCCCCGCGGCAACCCCACCTCTCCGCGCGATTATCAAGACCGCCTCGGCATGGTGCGCAATGTGCTTTGGCGCGAAGGGGAAGGTCTATTCGGCGATCTGCATTTCAATCCCAAGCATGCCCTGGCCGAGCAGCTGGTCTGGGATGCTGAACATGCCGTGGATAACGTGGGCTTTTCCCATAACGTTCAAGCCCGGGTCACACGCCAAAACGATCGCGCCTCGGTCGAGGCAATCATTAAAGTCAACAGTGTTGATCTGGTTGCTGACCCGGCCACGACGCACGGACTTTTCGAGCACAACGGCGAAGCGGCTCCGCAGGCGGCGACCGTCACATTGACGGAAGCCAACTCGGAGCAGCTCGCCGCGTGGCGACCCGATCTGGTCGCCACGATTCGGGAGCAAGTCGACGGTGAACTGCGAACCGCACTCGCCGAGCTCGATCGACTGCGCGCTGTCGAGGCCGTGGCGATCAAGCGGCAGCAGATTCAACGGTTGCTGACCGAGTACGCATTGCCATCACTCGATGCGACCGACGGTTGGTCGCGTTCTATTGTCAGCGAGGCTTTTGTGGCCGCGCTGTGCGATGCCAAGAGCGAAGCAGCTCTACGTCACTTAATCGAAGATCGCACGCGACTGATCGAGTCGGTGCGAGCCACGTCGGATCAGCCGCGTCTCAAGCGACATGCGCCAATCAGTCGTGAGCAAGCAATGTTCCGAGAGCGGGATCTGGAGCCGATGGACACCGCCGCATTTGTGCGGGCCATCGCAATTAAGAACTGACACGTCTTTTTTTTCAACCATTCCTTTAGGAGGGCGAGATCATGGCAGATGCAATGCGTTGGCGATACGGCGAGACAAATCCGGTGTTGATTCCGGTGCTGTCGGACACGGTCATTGAAATTGGCGACTTGGTGTACCTCGATACCAACAACGCCAAGCCGGCGGCCTCGGTCCCGGACCAAAGTTCCACGGCCGGCGATCAAGGCTGGTTCCACGATCGATTTGCCGGCGTGGCGATGCAGCGCAGTCGAGCGGGCGACACCGAGGCGATTCGTGTCGCCACGACAGGCGTGTTCGAGTTCAACTGCCCGAGCAACACGCATGAAGTGGGTGAGCTGCTCGGTGTCAACAAGTCGAGCGGCGTGACGTTGGAAAACCAGCAAGTGATCGATGTCGCCACGGCCCATTTGGCCATCGGTCGCTGCGCGCATCGAGTTAACCCAGTCGGCACCCGCGTGCTGGTCGACATTGTAAGCACAGTGATGCGGGGCGGTCCGCAGGCAGCGGCTTAAGCCGGGTCTTTTGATTAGTCAGACAACATCCAGTTACGTAGAGGAAATATTCAATGACTACAACGATCAAGTATCGCGATCTCAAGCGTCGTTACGATCTCGAAGGCCCGGCGCGGGCGGTGGCTCACTTTGCCGAGGCGCTGCGAATCAAAGATTTGCGGCCCGAAGACTTCAGTATTCGCGACCTGGCCGAAGGGCTTGTGCCCGATGGTCGCGAATGGATCCGCTCGCTCGATCCCGCATCGAACGATAGCGCCAACATCATGGAGGCGGGCGACGGCGTCGACACCACGGCGTTCCTCAGCCTCACCGGTCAAGTCGTGTACTCCAAGATCATGGAATCGTACACGCAAGAAGCGTTCGTGTTGTCGAAGTTGGTCGAGACGATTCCGACCCGCCTCGATGGCGAAAAAATCCCCGGCGTGACGAAGGTCTCCGACGAGATTGCCGAGGTGAAACCGGGTATGCCGTATCCGAGCCTCGGATTTGGCGAAGATTACATCGAAACGCCAGCCACGACCAAGCGCGGCTTCATTGTGCCGGTCACCAAAGAAGCCATCTTCTTCGATCGCACCTACCTCGTGCTCAGTCGAGCGGCCGAAGTGGGCGAGATTCTCGGTCTCAATCGCGAGAAGCGGCTCCTGGATTTGGCGATCGGAGCGACGAACAACTACAAATGGAACGGTACGACTTACGACACGTACCAAACGTCGACTCCCTGGGTCAACGTTCGCGCCAACAACGAATTGGTTGATTGGAACAATGTCGATGCCGCCGAGCAATTGTTCGCCGACATTCTTGATCCGCAAACCGGCGAGCCTGTACTGATCCAGGCCAACACGGTGCTCGTCACCCCTGCGTATCGACACGCGGCGGAACGCGTCTTTTACGCGCCGACGGTCCGTTACTCGGCAGGTGCAACCACGACGATCGGCGCCAATCCGCTGAGTAACTATCAAGTGTACGACAGTCGCCTGTTGTACCGACGGATTACGGCGGCCGGGGTCGACGCGGCACTCGCCAAGAAATGGTGGTTCATGGGCGATTTCCGCAAGGCTTTTGCTTACATGGAAAACTGGCCCATCACCGTCGCTCAATCGCCGCAGGGCAGCGAGGCCGATTTCAACAACGATATCGTGGTGCGCTTCAAAGCGAGCGAACGAGGTGCCGCGGCGGTCATGAACCCGCGCTACGTCGTGAAGTGCTACGCATCGTAAGCGAGGTGGGTGGGGACGGACCTTCGGCGGTCGCATGTGTGCTGCAATCAACTCGCGCAGCGGGGATTCAGCAAGCATGTCGACCGCCGGAGTTCGGTGAACAACTATTGGAGATCAAAAACGATGACCACGTATCTCGATCACCTCAAGCAAACTCGTGATCAGGTGGCTGCTAACCTGGCCGCGATCACGGCCGATCCAAAGCCGTCCTATTCCATCGATGGGCAAAGCGTTTCGTGGCAAAGCTTGTTTGACAGCTATGTCACGCAAATGGAACGCCTCGAATCACAGATTGCGGCCGCTGAACCGTATGAATTTCAATCGCGCGGAGCAACACCATGAGCCTGCGCGATACGATCGACAACGACTACACCATTATTGATGACCTCGACACGGCCACACTCATCAAGCTGGGCGGTCAAATCCTTGCCATTCAAGGCGTCAAGGTGGGCCCCGTCCTATTTCCCGAGATGGAGTCGGCATCTGGTGTCGGCGTGGAGAGCAGCTACGCCAGCTTCAGTTTGCCGCAGAACCAACTGGGCCCGATCATTCCGGCCGACGGCGACACACTCGTGTTAAACGATCTCACGCGATGGCGCGTGTTGCAAGCGCGCTTGGCGACCTGTCGCACGCGTTGGATCGTGACATGCACACAGATGCGATGAACCCAAGCGGATAAAGGAGCATTTCATGCCTCAATTGGCAGGTACCATTTTTGTCGGCAGCTATGTTCGGCCCGTGTCCAACGGCGCCGCGCTGCGCCTCTTCGGAGCGAGCAGCGGTTATGTCGGTCTCGCACCCGCCAATGACGCAGGTTCCACGACGTTCGTGTTGCCAGCCTCGGCCGGCAGCAATGGACAAGTTCTGGTGACCGACGGACAAGGTCACCTGAGTTGGGCAACCCATACGTCTGGCGTAACGCAGCACGATCAGTTGTCCGGCCTCGACCAGGACGACCACCCGCAGTACTTGTTGCGGTCGGTGCTGACCTCGAACGGCGATTTACTGACGCGAAGCAATAGCGGCGCGACCCGGTTGGCAATCGGCACAAACAACCAGGTGCTCAAAGTCGTCTCCGGAATGCCAACTTGGTCCGATGTAACATCGGAGTCGGGCGGCGCAGCTGGAAACGACGGCTCCATCCAGTTCAACAATCAAGGAGAACTTGGGGCCTCAAGCACGTTCGTGCGCGACACTTCTGGCCAAGTTGGTATCGGCACCGCTTCGCCTCAGGGTGCCTTGCATGTCAAAGACGACGACGCGTTGTTGATGATCGAAAATCCCGGCGGTGGCCTAACCAACATCTGGGGACTCTCGCTGCTCGCGTCGTCAGCGACCGAAGTCGTCGCTTTCAAAGCCGTGGGCAACACGGGCGAAGTGATAATCGGCGGAACGTACAGCTCATACTACTTGGTCCTGTATTCCGGCGGCCATGCGGCGCTGCAATTCGACACCTCGGGCAACGGCGTGTTCAACTATCCGGTCGCCATGTCGCAATTGATACCGAACTCGACGGGCTCATTGCAAATCGGCTCATACAACGGCCACTCGCTGGGGTTCTGGGGCGCGACGCCCGTGACCCAACCTGCTTCAGCCGCTCAGGCCGCACTCACCGACTCGACCGGTGGTTCGGTCGATGGAACCGTGTCCGCGGTCTCAGGCACCGGCGATGACACGACAATCAATAATAACTTCGCCGAAATCATGCAACTGCTTGGCGCCATCCGTCAAGCACTGGTCGATACCGGCATCATTCGAGGAGGGAGTATCTAATCATGGCCAACACGCCCGTTGAATTACGCGCGCCGACAGGATTGTCGCTGACGCTGGAATTGTATCCTTACGGCAGCGACTCACTCGCCAATTCGCTTGGCGATACACTCACGGAGCAAACTAATCGCAAGGGATTGTATCTGGCGACCGTGAGCGAACCGCTCGTCGGATGGTATACCGCTCACGTCTTAATGAGTTCGACACTGCTTGCCGTCTATGACGTCTATCTGGAAGATGACACGGATGTGCATCGCTGTGAAGATGCGCCGCAACGATTACATGACGGCAATGACGGCGGCAAGGTACAGGCTGGCTCGGGCGCGAATCAGTTGAATGTTGCCTCGGGCCGCGTGCTGCTGCAAGCCAGTCAGACGGGCGTCTCGATTCCTGAGGTTGGTCAAGTTGCTGAAGGGGTGAGTCTCGCCGCGACCGAAGACATCTATCCGGCCGACATCCAACTCACGGTCGACAACGCCAATTCTCGCGATGAATACACCGTGTGTTGGTTTCGCAACGGTACGGTCGTCGCCGATGGGATCACGAACGCCACGATCGAGGTCGCACGCCGTTCGGATGGCACGCGACTCATTGCCGCCAACACAGCGCTCGTGGCGATCAGTAACACCGGCGCGTTCAAACACGATGAAGCCACGAACCGTGTCGCCGCGGGCGAGGCGATCATCGTGACCACGCATGCCGTCATTAACGGCGCCACGCGCTCGTGGCGACGGATCCTCTCGCGAGATGCACTATCATGAAACCAGCGCTGCTCTGGCCAATCTGGCGACAGGATGAAGGCGGTTACCTCGTCTCTGTCCCGCGCCGCAGTTTGTATATGCGTTGCCTGCTGGCAACTCAGGCCACGATCCAAAGCTTGTCTTTGGCCGGTATCTCCACGGACAATATTGTGCTGCAAAAAGTGCCCTGGGCACGCGATTTCACGCAAGGGCTTCGCGAGTTTCCCGGTATCCTTGTCACCCCCTCGGGTGCCGAATCGATGCCGATAACCGCAGGTACAAACCAGAGCGACGAAGTCGTTTACCCAGTTCAGGTCACGATCCTCGCGGCTGATAATGCGAAGCTATCCGAAATGATCGGCACGTACTTGTTGTGGCGCGAGGCGATTGCCCAGGCATTTCGTCATCGTCGTCTCGACGGAGTCAACGAGGTCTACGACTGTTGGTTACAGCCTCAGCATGTCGTCGCGCTGGATGCATCGACCAAGGGACTCTTTCAGTCCAGCATGGTCTTGCAGTTCGTGGCCCGAGAACTGCGGAATTGACTCCCTTTTGAAAAGGCTTCGACCATGTTGCCAGGCTATCAGACACAACTTGGAATCGATCTGACCTATCCGGTCGGGCGTGGATATGAGTTCGAATCCTGCTCATTGAGCCGTTGCGATACGCTGGTCGACACGCTCGGAATGTGCGGAATAGCTGGGCAATTGGCGACGCGAGTTGTACAAGGAAGTTACTCGGTCGCAGGTGCCATCGAGCTTTCGCCAAGTCTGGTTGATCTGCAAACGTTACTCGCCTGGATATTAGGACACGCCACGAATGACCAAGCTACGTTAACCGAATCGCTTGCGCAACGTGTCGTGCAGATCGACCGTGTCACCGATGTGGCAACCTATATCGGGTGCTGCGTCGATCGCGCGACGATCTCGGGTGGAGTTGGTCAGCGCGTGCGCTTGCAATTGCAGTTGCTCGGTGTTTCAGAGACAACCAGCGCGGCCGGCGGGTTTCCAAGCGTCGTCACATCGCATGATCCGCCTTGCGTGTTTTCTGACACGCGATTGCTCATTGCGGGCAATTCCTATGAGGTGACCCATTGGAGCCTCACGATCGACCATCATGCCCAGGCGTGGTTTGGTCAATCTTTAACCGCGACAAACATTCGCTCTTCTGGTCGAACCCTGCAGTTGAGTTGGAAGGGACCACGCGCTGAGACAAGCACGTTGATCGAAACGTTGCGCAACGGCGCCCCAGCGCAATTGCTCTGTACGCAGAACGACCGCGCGCTGAGTTTCGAGTTCGCTTGTTTGCAAGCGTCGATGCAACCTCAAACCATTCAAGCTCGCCAGCCGCTGCTCAACATAATGCTTGGCGTCGCGCGCCGCATCTTCGGTGGCACAGAGTTGGTGGTTAGCGTGTCTGGACTCTGAATCTTTTAATTGACCCTAGTTCTCGACGAATGACGCAGGTGTTTTATGATTTTGGCCTATGGCGACTATCGACACGCGCTGGGCGAGACGGCCGTAATCATCTCGCGCGAAGGTGTCTTCTCGGCGAGTGGCGAGCCGCTTGCCGTGCGCGAGCGTTGGCTTATCGAAGGGGCTTTGCAGGCCGCCACCCCGGCACTGTTGACCCAGGCAATTCAAACGCTCGTTGCGGCTTACGGGGCGAACGGCCTCGATCTGACGTTGTATTTGCCGGATGGGACCACACCGTCGGCCCATCGAATCGTCAGCTCGCAGACGCTCGGCGGCACGCGCGTCGTTCGTCCGCCCAGTTTTCCTCAAGGAAAAGGTGCCGAGTATGCAACTTATCGCAGCTATTCGATCGAAATCGAAGCGGAAGTTCCCTCGACAGACTCGTCGAGCGTCTTGTTGGTCTGGGACGAGGTGTTGACCTTCTCTGGGGGTGGACCGCGCTGGACCTATCTGGCCACACTCACCGGTACGCCTATCTTGCAGACGTTGCAACAGTCAACGCCCTATCGGGCGACTCAAGTCGGTCGGGCCATCGGCTATTCGAGCTATCCGACGCCGGCGTCACCGATCTGGCCGCTGGCACTGCACACGGATGAGGTCACGATCATGCGAAAGCTTCCCCGACGCGCGGCCAATGGCGTCCACGCTCGAGACGTCGAGTACGAAGTGACCTGGTCGTATCGTTTCGATTCTGACTTGCCGCTCTCCGGCGATCCCACTCCACGGAGCTAACCGATATGCAAGGCATCGCGACGTTTCCGGGCGTTATCGCCGTTCGCAATGTTATTTACACACTCACACCGGGAGTCTCGCCAAGCATTGCACTGCTGGAAATGGCTCCACAGGAGTCGTTGATTGCGCAGGGTGGCACACTGCAATTAACCTATGGGAGCGTGCAATTGCAATTTCCGCAATGCCGCATTGACAAAGGCACGATCGTCCGTAATCGAGACGGCATGATTGTGCAATTAACCCTACTCGATCGACGCTGGAAATGGCGGTTCGGTCAGATCAGCGGCAACTATAACTTGCGACGCGACCCCGACTCGGATCAATCGAGTGGCAGCGGATCGAATGACAATCCGATCATAGCCTCGACCGAGCGCACTCCACGACAACTTTGTACCCTTTGTCTGAATGCGATGGGTGAAAGCAACTTTGATGTCTCGCAGGTCCCTAATTCCGATCGCCCCTGGGTTACGTGGAACTACACGAATCCCGCGCAAGCTTTGGATGGCTTGGCTGATTTACTGGGCTGTCGAGTGGTTCTTCGCTTGGACAATTCCGTAGCCGTCGTACCGATCGATTCGGGTGCCGCGCTTCCAGCCGATACAACAATCACCGATATTTCCGCCGGCATCGATACGCCCGAAATACCGGATCACCTCGTGGTCGTTGGCGGGCGCAAACGGTATCAAGTGGACTTGCGATTAGAGGCCGTGGGAGTCGACACCGATGGCACGATCAAGCTCATCGATCAGCTCAGCTACAAGCCCACAAACGGCTGGGGAAACGTTGACCTCGACCACTTTAATCAGGTGAGTGATGCCAATTCGCGCACGCTCGCCCAAGCGTGTGTATTTCGTTGGTATCGCATCACGACCCTCTGGGAACTTGCGTTTCCGAACGACGTGGCAAATCAGATTCAAAGCCGCGAACAGGTCCTGCCTTTAGAAGCAAATCAACTGGAAACGACCACGCTCAACAGCATCGTGCGCCCCAAGCCGGCGCAGCTGTTTGGCCTGTGGTTCGATCCGCAAGTGCGCTCCCCCTATACCAGTCTGAACGGCAACAGCGTTAGCAATTTGCAACCCCTTTCGGACGGTACCACGGATTACGACCGTCGAGCGCTCTATCGCGGTGCGTTTCATCTCGACACCACGCAGGGCTTGGTAAAGTTCGCTCAACCGGTCTTTCGTTGGAGCTCGTCCAGCCCTCCCACGCGTCTCCCCGCGCTGCTCGTTCTTCGCACGACCGTCGGTATCAAAGACGCGCAGTCAGGGCAGTGGCAGGCTTACGAAAAACAACGCGACCTCGGCGAGTCGGGCACTCAACCACGTTACCTCGTGCGCAATGATCTCGAGTTGCGACACGTCGTGCGCTACAACTCAACCTATCAACCCAACCAAGTCGACAGCAATCAAGCTGTGGTCGATCAGATCGCTTCGCTGATCTTGGATCAAATGGCAAGTGAATACTCGACCACAGCTCCCGAGACACGCGGGTACGTCGGTCTGAAAACGATCGAGCCGGACGGTTCGATTGATCGCGTGACCTGGATGGTCGGTCTCCAGGGGACAACAACTCGGGCTTCACGTGCTCGCGAGAGCGGCGCGGCTCAACTCTCGATGCGCGAGCGCAAGGTGCTCGAACAACGACTTATTCAGTGGATTGCGTCAACGGCCCCTCATGACTTTCACTTACCTCTGATCCCATGAATCGATCCATCGCCTTTCGCAATGACTCGAGCGAAGCAATTCCACCAGGCGCGGTGATGCGCCAGGTGGGAACGACTTTCGTCGACGATAATTTGGTGCTCCTGATGGGAAAACCAACCGCCGAGTATCGTCGTTTTTACTACATCAACGGGTCCGTCACCGTGCCTGCGGGCGAGTATGGCGACTGCTATACCTTGACCGACGCCGCTCAGGGATATGTCGGCGCGCGAACCAATGCGTTCTCAGCACCCGCGGAGGGTGAAAGCTGGGGCCCTCGTCCCAACTCGTGGGATTTACAGAGTGCTGGTTTCGGCTTCACGACCCTTGGTAATACGCAATCGGGATTCATCTTTGTGCGGCAGCACGAGGTCACGACCGTGATGGGCGTATTGCTCGAGGCCCTCAGCGATCAGGGGTCGGCCAATACAGCACTCTTGGTTGCCTCGCAGTCGTCCCCAGTGCAGTCGGATTTTCGCATCACCGTTTACGACAGCATGCTCCCCACAAGCACACGCTTGCCGATTCAAACACGCATCGTAGCGACTTGGGCGGCGGGCCGCTGGTGGCTCGTGAGCGCATCGGCTTGTCCATCAGCCATTCTCGCCTAAGGCGCGACTCGATGACTTACTTCACGGTACCGGATTGCTGCTGTCATTTGCTCACCGATTCGTTCCTTCGACCCGACTCGACGAACCCAGGGCCGCAATGGATTCCTACGGTCGGCCATTGGCGCATCCACGCCAACACACTCGAGACGACCGACTCGAATTCCATTTTGCTGGCGTTACCCCAAGCCCGCTCGGCACGAATCAATCTGACGGGCGCGTTTTCGTCCAACGCGCCAGGCTCCCAAGGCCGTTTGATCTGGAACTACGTCAACCCGTCCCAGTACGACTATCTGCAATGGACAGTCGGCTCGCCGATGATCGAGATATTTGTCGGCGGCAACCGGGTCGGTCACGTCACTCGGGCCTGCTGGCCCGAGACCATCGTCTTGAGCGACGCGATGAATCTCTGTGCCCTCGATCCCGGTTGGATGATCGCCGGGGGAATCGATGTCGTCAACTCGCGTTTCAAGTTTATTCATCAAGGCGACTCGGGCATCTGGGGAATCGGCACAGGCGACGTGCTCAGTCAGATCAATTGCCAGGTTGTGCAGGCATTCGAGGTCTCCGAGACGTTACGTCCTTTTCCCAATGTCGATACGTGTCAGCAATGTCCTTCCTTCTGCGACTTCTTCGCCGACCGGCTGGTCCCCGCACGGTGGAAGGTCTCGCTCCGCCAATTCATTCCGTGCAGCTGCCTTAATGGTGATTGGTATTTGGATTACATGGATAGTCACTTGGGGTGTCGCTGGGGAATACCCCATCAGTGCAATATCCCCCTGGGAAACGATGAACTCCTGTTGACCCTGCACGGTCAAGGCAATTCGATCGTAGTCACGGTCTCCGTTGGTGGCTGCGAAGGGGGAGGCGAGGCGTTGTTCGTGGGAACCATTCCGTTGGGAAGCGATTACCGGCAGGTCGTCGATTTCCCGCTCCCTTGGACGCAGGCGACCCTTTGCACAAATTCCGAGTTTGATCCCGCCCCAACTTGTACGATTTCGGCCGCATGATGTACTGCGATTTTCTACGAACGGGCGACCGCTTGCGCTGTAAGCGTTGCCAAACGGAAGTCAGCGCTGAACCGGGCATCGAGGTGCGTCTGCTTTGTTCGCGCGGAATCATCCCGAGCATCTCAGGTCAAACTGGGGCTCGACCGCTCATGACGACGAACTGCATCTATCAAGGCGAGGAAACGCGCGTCGTGCCGTGTGGATTATGTGGGCAGCGAGATGTGAATGTGAGCGTCTATCAATGTGTCGTGCATGGCGAATGTACTCGACGCTTCGCCCGACCCCGAGGCGAGCCGAAATTGGCGTGCTGCTTGAGTTGCCGAGACTATCGAGCAGCGGCTTCGTTCGACAAGTTCGATGGCGCGGTACTCGGTGTGTGACAAGCAATTTTTTTGTACAACACATTCACCAGCCCCTGTAGAACGTCGGCTTGGCTGGTTTGCAACAACAGGGCAACCTTGCGATGCACGTCGCGCTGCTGATTCATTTGCTCGACCACCGCGCGTGTCCCTTCGGTCGTCAGTGCTCCGCCATGCCCGAAGCGACTGTACAACTCGTCAAAGTCGGCCGTCGACCATTCGGCAAACAGAGCGGGTTCCGCCGCCACCACCTGATCGACAAGCGGGTTGGTCTGTCGATCGAATGCCCGGTGCGACAACGCACCGGGCGTTTGAAACAGTTCGTCGCTCTCGACGCCCAGCCCTTGGGCGAGTTGAAACAACGTTCGTGCATGCGGGCGACTGTTGGCTCCGCTCAGGATGGTCTTGATCGTGCGCTCGTCGAGGCCGGTCCGCTCCACGACCTGAAGCACCGACAGCCCCTGGCGAGCCATGAGTCGTCGCAAATTGGTGGCAAAGTCGACGTCAGACATAATAAAGGCATTTCCGGTGTAATTTTTATGCACTTTTATTGTTGACCATATACGGTACGCATGTATAGTATCAATCGCATTGGCGGCGGTCAATCAAGTCTTCAAACCATTTGGTTTTCGGGGTGAATTATGCGTCATAAACTCCAAATTGCCGGTCAGTTATATCGTTTGTGGATCTCCCGTTACGACCCGTCGTGGTGCCCCAATCGATGGGATGATTTACCGCCTCGCGCTTGGGCTATCGAGCCTGCCTTGGAAGGAACTTTTGATCTGAAACAGGCCGACGCCTTTCTGGAAGGCTTCAATCGGGCCATGCTCGATGATCCGCAGCGACGCTGGGCCATCGCGGTGCCGGTCACGGTTCGATACGAAGGGGATCTGATCGCCGGAGCACCGTTTCCGTCGGATGACGCACCTGTCGCGCAGTCGACTGCGGCCTGAAAGAGTCCGGCTTACTTGGTTCGACCGATCGACGTGGTTCCCCAGGGGTTGGGCCAGTCTCCCCAGCGTTCGAGATACAATTGATAGGCTCGTTGCTCGGAGGCGTGTTTCTTCAACCAACTCATCGCCTCGGCGATCAAGCCATGCTCCTCATCGAGTGTGATGTGCCCCACCAGCACGCGCGTACGTAAGAAGACGAAGTAGGTGTCGAGTACATCACAGCGGCAGTAGTCGTTGATCTCGGCGATCTTCCCGGCCTCGAACATGTCTTGGACCATATCTCCTTGGACATCCATTTTTCCGGGTTTGCCGAGCAAGTTGGCGGCGAGGTTGAGTCCGCCATTGAAGCGTGACGTGCCGAAGTTCGTCAGCAGTTCTTGCAAATCGATATGGGCGTCGACATTAAAACGATTGCGTGGTTGCTCGAAACTTTTGGCCGACAAGGCAAACCAGGCCGGAATACTCAGGCCGTAGCGAAACGCAGCCAACTCAAGCAGCGGCAGGTCGAAGCCGCGCCCGTTGAAGCTGACCAGCGTGGGTCGACCGTATTTCTCCCAACCACGCCAGAAATGCTCGGTGATGACATGCGGGCGATACTGGGGATCGTCGAGGGTCACCAGATCGATCAGTCGGTAATCGGCTCCGACCTTTGCTACGGCCACCGACGTCGGGACCTGAAACGTGTACGGGATGAAGTCGCTCTCGTATTTTGCCAGCAACTCTTCACGATAGCGCTTGACGGCCTCGCGCGGTGCGAGTGCTTGACCGGGGTAGCGCAGTTTGGCGACTAACTCGGCATCCGCTACGCTTTCAATATCGAAGACCAAGTAACGGACAGCAGCACTGGCCATGATCGAGATTCTCGCTGTGGGTGGGCCGAATTCGTGCGACTCGTTATAACGTATGGCGAACCTGTTTTGCGACTCCCACCCACGATGTTTACCCCATGAATACAATCGACCACGAACGGCTGCTCGCCCGATTCCTGCGCTATGTCCAAGTTGACACCACGGCCAACCCGAGCGCGTCGACCTATCCGAGTTCACCCGGTCAACTCGAGTTGGGGCGGGTCATGGTGAGCGAACTCAAGGCCATCGGCCT